>JAJZRT010000160.1 GCA_021802595.1 Pseudomonadota bacterium | reverse complement strand
AGCCACCAGCCGCGCGTGAGCCAGTGGGCCGAAATGCACAGGATCAGCTGCGGCCGAGGCCATCTGACGCCAAATTCGCGCCCCAGCGCCTCCCAGCGCGGGCGAAATTCGTTGGGCTGGATCACGTTCAGTGGGCTGCCATGGCCGATGAACAGCACAGGCATGCGCGGACTGGCCTGCAACTGCTGGAGTCGGGACAGGCTGGACGATACGGGGGTGGCGGGCATGGCAATGGCGGTCCCAAGTATGGCGCCGCTACCCATGGCAGCGGCAAGGAGATGACGACGGCGCATGATGGAATTGTCCTCCTTGCCGCCTGTCGCAAACCCGGATGCACAAATGTCGTGCAGCTGCTATATTGCACTGCAGCAAAACTCGAAAGCGAGCACATCATGCTCTACCAGCTTTATGAAACCCAGCGCTCCCTGATGGAGCCCTTTGCGGACCTGGCGCAGGCGACGGCCAAGGCCTTCAACAACCCGCTGTCGCCACTGGCCCACCTGCCGTATGCCCAACGCATGGCCGCCGGCTACGCGCTACTGCACCGCCTCGGCAAGGACTATGAGAAACCCGAGTTCGGCATCCGCACGGTCGGCGTTGACGGTGTCAACGTGGCCATCCACGAGCGGGTAGAGATTGACAAGCCCTTTTGCGAGCTACGTCGCTTCAAGCGCTTCTCCGACGACCCGGCCACGCTGGCCAAGCTCAAGACCCAGCCCGTGGTGCTGATCGTGGCGCCGCTGTCGGGCCACTATGCCACCCTGCTGCGCGACACTGTGCGCACCATGCTCAAGGACCACAAGGTCTACATCACCGACTGGAAGAACGCGCGCATGGTGCCGCTTTCGCAAGGCGAATTCCACCTGGACGACTACGTCAATTACGTGCAGGAATTCATCCGCCACCTGCAGCAGGAATATGGCAACTGCCATGTGATGAGCGTGTGCCAGCCTACGGTGCCGGTGCTGGCTGCCGTCTCCCTGATGGCCAGTCGCGGCGAACTCACCCCCCTGTCCATGACCATGATGGGCGGCCCGATCGACGCGCGCAAGTCGCCCACGGCCGTGAACAACCTGGCCATGACGAAGAGCCACAGCTGGTTCGAGCACAACGTGATCTACCGCGTGCCGAGCAACTTCCCGGGCGCCGGCCGCAAGGTCTACCCGGGTTTCCTGCAGCACACCGGCTTCGTGGCCATGAACCCCGATCACCACGCCAAGAGCCACTACGACTACTTCCAGCACCTGATCAAGGGCGACGACGCCAGCGCCGAGGCGCACCGCCAGTTCTACGACGAGTACAACGCCGTGCTCGACATGGACGCCGATTACTACCTGGAAACGATCAAGACCGTGTTTCAGAACTTCTGCCTGGTGCAGGGTAGCTGGGACGTGAAGAGCGCGGACGGCGAGGTGGAACGCGTGCGTCCACAGGACATCAAGGGCACGGCCCTGCTCTCGGTCGAGGGCGAACTGGACGACATCTCCGGCTCGGGCCAGACTCAGGCCGTGCACGACCTGTGCACCAATGTGCCGACGCAGCGCAAGCAGCACCTGGAGGCCAAGGGAGCCGGCCACTACGGCATTTTCTCCGGCCGGCGCTGGCGCGAGGTGGTATATCCGGTGGTGCGCGACTTCATCCGCGCGCACAACTCACCCGCCAAGGTGGGCAAGAAGGCCGCCCGTTCCGAAGCCTGAGCGCGACGCGGGATAATCGCAGGCTCGCCCGAGCCCTGCTATGCCTGCCACCGCCGCCCAGATCCTCGACCTGCTGCCCCAGACCCAGTGCACCCGCTGCGGCTACCCGGATTGCGCAGGCTATGCGCGGGCCATCGCCAGCGGTGAGGCGGCCATCAACCAGTGTCCGCCAGGGGGCGACGAAGGCGTGAAACGACTGGCGGCGCTGACCGGCCAGTCTGCGCTGCCGCTCAATCCGGAACATGGGGCCGAAGGCCCGCTCACCGTGGCCGTGATCGATGAGGATTGGTGCATCGGCTGCACCCTGTGCCTCAAGGCCTGCCCGACCGACGCCATCCTCGGCGGCAACAAGCGCATGCACACGGTCATCGAAGCCCATTGCACGGGCTGCGAGCTCTGCATCCCGGTCTGCCCGGTGGACTGCATCCGCATGGACAACGTCAGCGGCGAACGCACCGGCTGGTCGGCCTGGTCGCCCGCACAGGCAGACACGGCACGCCAACGCTACGAGTTTCACCTCATGCGCCTGCAACGCGAAGAGCAGGAAAACGAAGCCCGGCTGGAAGAAAAGGCCAAGGCGAAGCTGGCCGACCTGCCGGCGCACTCGTTGCACACCGATCCGGCCGTACTGGACAAGAAGCGTGCGGTGATCGAGGCCGCCCTGGCGCGCGCCCGGACGCGCCGAGAGGGCGGCCAGTAGGTCAGCCAGAAGCTGCCATCCGCCAATCGGGCCCTGGCCGTGAAATACGGCCGTAGCCGCTACGTCGCCGCGGCGAAATCTCTGCTATGGTCCCGACATCGGCACGGCGCGTGGTGCCGCCTCCTATTCCAGGGTCGTCCCGCCATGTCCGCCAAAAAGCTCAAGACTTCGCTGCTCATCCTTGTCGAGATGATCCTGATCCTCGGGCTTACGGAACTAGGAATCATGGCGGCGTTGAACGCCATCGACCTGCATTTGCCATCCTTCGCCGAGGCGTTACTCGATGCTTCACTGCTGTGCTTGATTGTCACCCCGATACTTTTTTGGCGCATCCGCGCCCACCTTCAGCGCCACGCATCGCTGACACAAGAAAAATTGGAGGACTCACACACGCTGACGAAGTTCAGGGTCGCCAGCGCCATGATCTTCCTGCTCGGCACTGTTCTAAGTCTCATCTTGGCATGGAAGACACATCAGCAAGCCCTGGAAGAAGGGGATCGTCGTTTCGAGCGAAACGTCAGAGTGATCGAATCCGGCGTGCAATCCAACTTCGAAAAAGCCAAATTGGCGCTGCAAAGCCTGGTCGGCATCTACGCGGCCGATGGCGGCTTCAATAGCGAGAGATTCCGCGCCTACTGGAGTGCCCGAGACTTTACGCAGCATTTTCCATCCGTACGCGGCTTCGGCGTCATCGAGCGCGTGCCTCGCGCCGAGCTGTCGCCGTTCTTGACCCGCCAACGTCGCGAAGGCGCTACGGACTTCAGGCTTAAGACCTCTGGGAGGGAGTCCAACCTCTATGTCATCACCATGGTGGAACCCATCGAGCGTAATCGTGCTGCACTGGGTCTTGACATCTCGCGGGAGGGGGTCAGGCTTGCAGGTGCGCAGCAGGCGTTGCGCAGCGGTAGGGCGACGCTCACCGGTGTAATCAACCTCGTACAGGACGAGCGCCAAGGACCGGGCTTTCTGCTGCTGATCCCGCTGTACGCGGGCGGCCGGGTACCCGCGACGGAGGTCAAAAGAGAGAGCCTGCATCGCGGCTTCGTCTATTGTCCGATCACCGCAGCTGAAGTCCTTGGATTCATACCAGACCTTGCAGCGGACCAGGTGGACGTCGACGTCTACGCGGAAGAAGTGCCCGGGAAAGATGTTCTCGTGTATGCCACCCACCGCCAGCAACGAGCACCCGGCGTCGCGCTACCCACCCATGGCGCGCGCGGCGGGGCGTTCAGCCGCACGATCAAGTTGACCATCGCCGATCGATCTTTCCGACTGCAGGTTGTAAGCACTGCGGCTTTTGACGCTGCAACGTTTCAGTCCGGAGCCATCATCATCGGCTTGGGCGGCATCATGCTCAGTGGTCTGCTGTCTCTATCCTTCTGGCTATTGGCATCCGGCCGTGTCCGTGCGGAAGCCCGGGCCAAAGAGCTGAGCGGCGAGATGAAGCGCCTCGCCCTTGTCGCCGAACGGACCAACAACTCAGTCATCATTGCCGACGCCGACAACCGGATTGTCTGGGTCAACGATGCCTTCACACGCCTGTCAGGGCAGCCCCTGGACGAGGTGCAAGGTCGCCGGGCCAGCGATGTCCGCGGGCGGAATCAGGATCCGGAAGCCCTGCGCCGTATCCATGAAGCACTGCGGGAGGGACGTGCCCTGACGATTGAAACCGTGAACCAGGCGCGAGATGGCCATTCCTACTGGGTGGATCTGGACTTACAGCCGCTGCACGACGACAAGGGGCACTACAACGGCTACGTCGCGGTCGAGCGCGACATCACGGCCTTTCGCGAGGCCCACGAACGCGATCGCCGCCATGCGGAGCAACTGGCCGCCGCGCTGCGCGAGGGCCAGGCACTCATGGACACCATCAACGCGCACGCGATAGTTTCGGAGGCAGACCCCGGCGGCCGCATCGTGCGCGTCAACGATGCCTTCTGCGAGATCAGCGGCTACGACCGCGAGGAGCTGATTGGTCAAGACCATCGCATCGTCAATTCCGGTGCGCAGTCCCGCGCGTTCTGGACACAAATGTGGCAGACGATTGCCTCGGGCAAACCCTGGCGCGGACAGATCTGCAACCGCCGCAAGGACGGCACACACTATTGGGTCGACAGCATCATTGCACCCTTCGTCGACGCCTCGGGCCGGATCGAGCGCTACGTCTCGATCCGCTTCGACATCACCGAAGCCCGGCGCGCCGAGGAAGCGCTGGCCATGGAACGGCAGCGACTGGAGCACATCCTCGAAGGTACCAACATCGGTACATGGCGCGTGAACCTGATCACCGGCGAAAACGCTTTTGACCAGCGCTGGGCGGCGATGCTCGGTTACGAACTGGCCGAGCTCCTGCCCATCACGCCCCAGAAGTGGCAAGGCCTGGTCCACGAGGCCGACGAATTGCTGGCACAGGAGCGGCTGCGGGACTATGTGCGCGGGGTTTCGCCCTATTACGAGGTGGAGCGCCGTCTTCGGCACAAAAATGGCGGCTGGATCTGGGTCCTGTCCCGTGGCACGGCCACTTCCCGCTTGCCCGACGGGCGCATGGAGTGGCTGTCGGGAACCCATATGGACGTCACAGAACGTCACACGTTATACGAGGAGATCGAGCGTCGTACCCAGCTGATGACGGCCATCCTGGAAAACATGCCCGGCGGTGTCAGCGCATTCGACGCGGACCTCCACCTGATCCTCAAGAACCGCCAGTTTGTCGAGATGCTGGATTTCCCGGACCGCCTCTTCGAGCAGAGCCCCGTCACGTACCAGAGCCTCGTGCGCTATGAAGCCGAGCGCGGGGAATTCGGCCCCGTGGATGTCAATACGCTAGTCGAACGCGCCGTCATGAACGTGCGGCGCACCACGGCCGTCACTTTCGAACGTGTCCGGCCCAGCGGGCAGGTGCTGGAGGTAAGGGTTCAGCCCATGGGCAACAGCGGCGTGGTCATGAACACCATCGACATCACGCAGCGCCGTGAGGCCGAACGCGAGGCCCGCCAAGCCGATGAAATGCTGCGCCAGGCTATCAATACCCTGGATGAAGCGTTTGTCATCTACGACGGCCACGACCGCCTGCTGATCTGCAACCAACGCTACCGCGACACCTACCCGATCGCAGCCGCCGTGATGCAGCCCGGAGCTACCTTCGAAGAGATCGTCCGCTACGGCGCCGAACGCGGCGAATATGCCGCTGCGGTGGGGCGGGTTGATGAATGGGTCGCCGAACGGGTAGCCCAGCACCAGCGCGCGGACTCGGATCTGGTACAGGAATTGGGCAATGGCCGTTTCCTGCGCATCGTCGAGCGCAAGACGACGGACGGCTTCATTGTCGGATTCCGCATCGACATCACCGATCTCGTGCGCGCACGCATGGCGGCCGAAGAGGCTTCCAAGTCCAAGAGCCAGTTCCTGGCCAACATGAGCCACGAGATACGTACCCCGATGAATGCCATCCTGGGCATGCTGGATCTGCTGGACAGCACGGAGCTGAGCGTGCGCCAGCGCGACTACGTGCAAAAGACACACAGCGCGGCCGAATCCCTGCTCGGATTGCTCAATGACATTCTTGACTTCTCCAAGGTCGAAGCCGGCAAGATGACGCTGGAAGAAGCGCCTTTGCACCTCGACCAGCTGCTGCGCGACCTGTCCGTCATCCTTTCCTCCAACGCGGGCAACAAGCCCGTGGAAGTTCTCTTTGACGTCGACCCCAAGCTGCCCGATACCGTGCTCGGCGACAGTCTGCGTCTGAAACAGATCCTGATCAACCTCGGTGGCAACGCCATCAAGTTCACGGAGCAGGGAACCGTCGTTGTGCGCATTACCGTGCTGGGGAAGCAGCCTGGCCGCGTCACGCTCGGTTTCTCGGTCCAGGACACCGGCATCGGCATTGCGCCGGAGCACCTGCAACGCATCTTCGAAGGTTTTGCGCAGGCCGAGGCATCCACGACGCGGCGTTTTGGCGGGACCGGTCTGGGCCTTGCCATCTCGGCGCGTCTGGTCGGGATGATGGGGGGACAGCTGCGGGTGGAGAGCGAACTGGGCAAAGGCAGCCGCTTCTTCTTTCATATCAGTCTGCCCGTTCTCCCCGAGGAGGCCCGGGTCATCGCACCGCCCCTTCTGGAGACGGACCGCGCCTTGCATGTGCTGATCATCGATGACAACCCGCTTGCCCAGCAAGTCCTGTGCGGGATGGTCGAAGCGCTGGGCTGGCACGCCGAATGCGCCAACAGCGGCGAGGATGCGCTGAAGCTGATCCGCGAGCGCCTTGCTCGGAGTGAGCCGGTCTACGACGCCGTCTTTGTGGACTGGAAGATGCCTGGCATGGATGGATGGGAGACCAGCCTGCAGATACGCCACCTCCTTGCGGATCAAGGCGCCCCCATATTGGTCATGGTGACTGCCTACGGGCGCGAGATGCTGTCGCAGCGCCCCGCGGCCGAGCAGGCCCTGCTCAACGGCTTTCTGGTCAAGCCCGTGACCCCGTCCATGGTGCTCGATGCGGTGCTGGAAGCGCGCCACGGCGGCAAGGCCGCAGACTCCCTGGTGCCCGCCGCGCATCCCGCAGCACCGCGACGCCTGCTGGGCATGCGGGTGCTGGTGGTGGAAGACAACAAGATCAACCAACAGATCGCGCAAGAACTTCTGCAGCGCGAGGGGGCGCAGGTCACACTGGCGGACGACGGCGAACTCGGCGTGCAGGCCATCTCGGCGGCCCATCCACCCTGGGACGTCGTGCTGATGGACGTCCAGATGCCGGTCATGGACGGCTATGCCGCCACACGCAAAGTCCGCGAAACGCTTGGCATTCGTGATCTCCCCATCATTGCCATGACCGCCAACGCCATGGAAAGCGATCGGCAGGACGCGCTGGCGGCCGGCATGAACGACCATGTGGGCAAGCCCTTCAAGCTGGCCAATCTGGTGGCCACCATCCTGCGACACACGGGGCACACCCCGCCCCTGGCGGCAGACATAGAGCCCGCCGCAGCCGACGCCGCGCCCGACGTGCCTCCGGCGAGGTCCCCCATGCAAGCCATTCACGTCGCTGGCCTGGACGTCGATTCGGCTCTGCGCCATATGGGCGGTGACGCGGAACTGCTCGCGCGGATCTCCCAGGCTTTTGCCACCGATTTGCCACGCCGGCTGCTGGAGTTTGATCGGCTGGTGGCAGAGAGGCACCAGAAAGATGCCGCGCGCCTGTTGCACACGCTCAAGGGCACGGCAGCGACGGTCGGCGCGATGCAGTTGTCCCACGTTGCCGCCGAGGGTGAG
>JAJZRT010000159.1 GCA_021802595.1 Pseudomonadota bacterium | reverse complement strand
GCGAGATGGTCGGCCTCCTGACCGAGCGCGACGTGGTGCAGGGGATGGTCAAGCAGGGCTGTGATCTCAAGGACGCCGAGGTCAGCACCATCATGGTCACCGAGCCCGTGGTGGCAAATGCCGAGGACTCGATCGACTATGCGCGCGACGTGATGACCAAGGCGCACATCGGCCATCTGCCGATTCTCGACGGCAACAAGCTGCTGGGCATCATTTCCTTCCATGACGTGGCGCGCGCCTGTCTGAAGGAAGCCAAGTTCGAGAACAGCCTGCTCAAACGCTACATCAAGCACTGGCCGGAATAAGCGGCCGGTCCAGGGCTAGCGGATCGACTCGATGTCGATCGTCTTTTCCATGACCTTGGGCACGATCAGGGCATAGCCCTGCTGCTGCCAGTACGCCAGCTCGGTGATCGCATTGGGCACGACCTCGATGAAATCCTGGAAGTCCTCCACCCGGTAGCCGAAGTCCGCGGCCGCCTGCCCGCATACCTTGAACTTCACGCCGAGGCTGGCGTAGTAGCGCATGCGATCGACCGCCTCCTGGTACTTCGCCTGGTTCTTTTTCGCCACCGTCACGATCTCGTTGCCATGAATCACGACGACGATGCTCAGATCCTCGGGCGAATAGTTGTAGGGCGATTCCAGCAGGGGATTCATCAGCGAGCGTACCCAGTACAGCGCGCTGCCGATTTTCTGCGGGTTGTCCAGATAGAACTCGAATACGGCCCTGGCCGGCGCATAGGGCGTGGCCACCCATTTCGCCGCCGCGTGAACCGGTGCCGCCACGCCCAGCCACAGCAGCATCAAGAGGGTCAGAGCAGTTTTCATGGTGCGCTCCCGCCGGTCAATGCCTGTTTTATAGGCGTTTGGCGGCATTTTGCTGCAGCCTGCGGAGGGTCTGGAACAGCTGTAGCCGGGCCGGGTCGATGAGGCCATCGGCCACCGCCTGCTGCACGCGGCAGCCCGGCTCGGCCTCGTGCCGGCAGTCGCGGAAGCGACACTGCCCTAGATAAGGCCGGAACTCGACGAAGGCATGGGCCAGGGCGTCGCTGTCCAGATGCTGCAGGGCGAATTCCTGCAGGCCGGGCGAATCGATCACCGCCGACTCGGCGTCCAGCCGGTGCAGGCGGGTATGGGTGGTCGTGTGGCGCCCGCTGTCGAGCGCTTCGGAATATTCCGCGGTGACCGCGTCGACCCCCGGAAACAGCGCGTTGATGAGCGTCGACTTGCCCATGCCCGACTGGCCGATCAACAGGGTGGTGTGGCCTTGCAGTGCAGGCCGCAGCGGCGCCACGTCGGCCAGTGCCGACAGCGTGACGAGCGGGTAGCCGAGGCGCGTGAGCAGTTTCAGGCGTTCGCGCGCAGCCGGCGTTTCCGGCAGGTCGGCCTTGTTGAGTATCAGCAGGCTGGCGATGCCCTGGTCTTCGGCGGCGAGGATGCAGCGCTGCACGATCTCCATCGAGAAGCTCGGGCGCGCCGCCACCACGACGGCAAGCTGGGTGACGTTGGCCGCGATCGCCTTGGTCTTGAAGGCGTCGGAACGGTAGAGCAGGCTGGCGCGCGGGAGAACTGCCTCGATCACGCCGGCATCGCCATCGCGCTGGATTTCGACCCGATCGCCGCATACCACGCGCAGGTGGCGGCCTTTTACCTGGCAAGGCAGATCCCCGCTGGCTGTCGCGACAATGAAACGGCGGCTGAAAGCGGCGACGACCTGGCCGGTCAGGGTGTTCAGAATCGTGGAATTCCGTCTGTTGCCGACTTGACCTGCTGGGACAGCCCGATGAGCCGGTGCTTCAGTTTCTCGGACAGCCTGGAATAGTCGCCCTGCAGCAATTTCTCGGCTTCGGTGGTGTTGCCCGCCACGTGGAGTCTCACCACGTCTGCTGCATATTGGTGAAACTGGGCGTGTAGGCCGCGGACTTCCTCATAACGCGGCAGCGCGGACATGGATTTTCCGTCTCCGTAAATCCATTTTCCCAATGCGCACCGGTCATCCAGGCAAATCGCATCCGGATCGAGGGTCTCCGTGCTCTTGCCCTCGACAAACGCGGTCAGACGCTGTTTCCACATGACGTGGGCGCCGATGATTTCCATCCAGTTCATGTTCAAGCCTGCCTGCGATCAGCGAAAGTCTGATGGGTATCGGCCAAAACCAGGGGGACTTGAATTCAGAGATCGAGCAGGGAGTCGACTTTGGCGGCGCAGATGAAATCGTTTTCGGACAGGCCTCCGATGGCGTGCGTCCAGAATTCGACCTTGACGGTGTTGTAGCCGACGATCAGGTAGGGGTGATGATCCTCGCGGTGCGACACCCACATCACGGCGTTGGCGAAGGCCTGCGCCTGATAGTGGTCCTTGAACTTGTATTCCTTGGCGATCTTGATGCCATCGCGCTGCCAGCCGGACAGGCCTTTCAGCAGCGGCGCGATCTGCGCGTCGGTCAGCGGGGCGACACCGCCCTCGCAGGGCGCGCACTTCTTGCGGACGAGTTCTTCGACGATGGTGGTCATGGCAATTCCTTACTTGAACTTGTAGTACTGCTGGTTGAGGTAGGCGGCAACGTGTGCCTCGTCTTCCGGGAACCAGCCGGCGCCGGTGTTGGCGTTACAGGCGGAGATGCGGGCGGCCAGCTGCTGTGCGGTCTTCACCTTGCGGTCGGCCCGCGTGTAGATCTTGCTGCCGTCGCCGCCGACCATGCCGGCGTGGCAGTTGATGCAGGATTTGTCGTGTAGTACCTTGCCTTTCGCAGGGTCTCCCTTGGCGAAGGGCGCTGCGTGGGCGGCAGCGGAAAACAGGGCTGCAGCGAAAAATGCCGTCAGGGTTTTCATGGCGGTGCTCCCGGATGAGATCAACGAATTATGGCCGCAAGCCGGGTCTTCTGCTACCCCGCGCCTGTCATGGTCTATGCGAAAATGCGGGCTCATTCAATACAGGAAACAAACCGTCATGGCGCTTAATCCCACGCACTTGCTCTGGCTGGACATGGAAATGACCGGGCTGTCGCCGGATACCGATCGCATCATCGAACTCGCCATCGTCGTCACCGATGCCGACCTCAACACGGTGGCCGAAGGACCGGTTCTGGTGGTGCATCAGCCCGACGAGGTGATGGATGCGATGGACAACTGGAACAAGGGCACCCACGGAAAGTCGGGGTTGATCGACCGCGTCAAGGCCTCCCAGCTCGACGAGGCCGAGGCCGAAGCGCAGATGCTGGAATTCGTGAAGCAGCATGTTCCGGCCCGCACCTCGCCGATGTGCGGCAACTCGATCTGCCAGGACCGCCGCTTCCTGGCACGCTATATGCCGCAACTGGAAGCCTTTTTCCATTACCGCAACCTCGACGTCAGCACGCTGAAGGAACTGGCCAAGCGCTGGCGGCCGGGACTGTCGGAAGCCTTCAAGAAATCGAACCGGCACGAGGCGCTGGCGGACATCTACGAATCGATCGACGAACTCCGCTACTACCGCGAGCATTTCATTCGCGGCGAATGAAGGCATAAAAAAAGCGGCCTGACGGCCGCTGCAGGAGGATTGCCCAGGCTTGTTCAGAAGAACCACGTCAGCTGCATGCTGAGCCGGTTGCCGAGGTTGTTCACGACCGCTTCGGCGTTGCTGCGCTGGACGGCGTTCGTCATGGCTTGCGGGTTGGGAACCTCCGCGGTGCGCCATTCGTAATTGAGGGTCACGCGGGTGTTCTTGTTGATGAAGTACTGCCCGCCCAGCGTCCAGGTCTTGAACAGGCGCTCGGCAGCCGCATCGTCGTAGTTGCGGTCGAACACGTCGTAGCGCGCCTCGATTTCCCATTTCGGGAAAATACGCCAGCCGCCTTCCAGGTACCAGCCGTCGGCCTTGCCCGTGGGCGCGATGTTGAGGTTATAGGGCGGTTCCAGATTGCCCGCAGCCGGGAGCACCGGCGGGTTGGGACCTGCCGCGATCATGCCCTCGCCGCGGATGTATTCGCCCGAGGTACGGAAGGGGCCCTTGGTGACGCGGAAGCCGACGCCCTCGCGTGTGCGGTCGTAATCGGTTCCGCCGTAGGTGCGCTTGCCGGACTGGTGCCACGCGAACACGTTGGCGTCCTGGCGCAGCGGGCCCTGGCCGGCGAACACGTACGAGAGCTGCAGGCGTCCGGTCAGGTCCTTGCTGCTGTTGTTGTCGCCGAAGTTCTCGATCTCGTTGCCGTTCGACACCATGCCGGCGTAACCCAGTTCCCACTTGTCCTTGCGGAAGCTGTCGAAGACCTGGATGCCCCAGTCGCGGAAGGCGTTGTTGCCTGCGATGACCGCGCCGCAGTCGAGCGAGTGCGCGCCAATCAGTGCTGCGCAGCCCGTCGGCGTGCCGGCCACGTCGTGGTAAAAGCTTTCCTGGACCAGTGCGCTGGTGACCGCGCTGTAGTAAACGTACGAGAAGGCGATCGGATTGCTGACGAGCGCCTCCTCGCCGGTGGGCAGCTTGAACAGGCCGGCGCGGATCTTGGCACCCGGGATGTAGCTTAACGTCACCGAGGCGTCGGTGACCATCAGCGGATGCTGCACGGTGGTGAGGTTGTTGCCGACGTCAGTCAGCAGGAAGTAGTTGATCTTGTCGTTGATGCGGCCCCGCAGGCCGAACTGCGCGCGCAGGAGCTGGGCCTGCTCGGTCTTGTTGAATGACGGCTGGGCCATGTTCTGGATCTGGTACTGGCCGTTTGCGCTGGCGGCGGCGCCCCCCATGCCAGAGAGCGTGCTGGCGTCGTAATACGTATAGGTCGGCTGGACGAAGCCGAAGGGCTTGAGCTTGGGCGCTTTGGCGGGCTCGGTTCCGATCACGTCCACCCAGTTGGCGGCGTGAGCGGACAGGGGCAACAGGGCGGCCAGAATGGCCGCAACGGGTTTGATTCTCATGGTTCTCCTCCTTGTGGTATTACGCCTTCAGGCCGTCAGGCCTGAAGGCATGTGGTGCGTGCGTTGTCGCAGAATCGTTTCTTGGTCTTCGCGCGATTCAGGGTTTTAGGTAGACATAGCCCTCCTTGGCCTGCAGGCGGGCGATTTCAGCCACGCCGGAAGGCACCACTTTGGCCTCCATGATGACGGCGTCAGGCGTCAGCTTGCGCGACTTGAGGGTGTTGTTGCAGACGCGGAAGTCGACGCCTTTATCCTTCAGGCCGGCGACCTGGGCCTCGAAGGAGCCCTTGTCATCCTTGGCGTCATTGAGCAGGAAATCGATGCCCTTGCCGTGGGCCACGACGACGATCTTGTCGCTCGGGCTGGCGTTGAGCTCGTTGTTGATATTGTTCATGGCAGCGCGGGCGACGGAGGCGTCGTTGATGTGGTAGACGACTTTTACCTGGGCCGCGTCGGCGGCGGGTGCTGCGGCTTCGGCCAGCGGAGCGGCGTGGACCATGGGGGCGGCCGCCAGCATGAGGGCGGCGAGCAGCGGGGTGAGGGTACGTATCATGGTTGGTCTCCTGATTGGTGTAGTTGAATAAGCCGGCTTTATTCAGCCTGATGGGGAGACGCGGGGTCTGGCACGCTTATTCCATTTCCAAGGCGGTTTTTTTCTGGAATAAATGGACTACTTTCCTCGTCCTCCCCACATGCTCATGATCAGCCGTTTGCTGTTTGGCCCGTTCCGCCCCGGCATCGAGGCATTGCGCCCGGTGCTTTACCGTATCGCCTATGCCTGGTGTCACGACGCGGCGCTGGCCGACGACCTGGTGCAGGAGACCTTGTCCAAAGCCTGGTCACGGCGCGCCCAGCTGCGCGAGGAGGCGGCGCTGAAGGCCTGGCTGGTTGCGATCATGAACCATTGCTGGCTCGATCATTTGCGCGGCCGTCGCGATTTCGAGGATGTCGAGGACTGGCAGGATGCGCTTGAATCCGGTGCCGATACCCCTGAGGCCTGCTGCGATCGCGAACAGGTGATCGCCTGCGTGCGTGCGGCCGTGGCGCGTCTGCCGCTGGGGCAGCGACAGGTCCTGACGCTGGTCGACCTGGAGGAATTCGGCTATGCCGAAGTGGCCGTGATTCTGGACATTCCGGTCGGCACCGTGATGAGCCGTTTGTCGCGCGCGCGAGCGCGCCTGAAGGACTTGCTGAATGCCGCGATGCAGCAGCCTGCGGCTCAGCCGGCGTTGAGGAGAGTGAAATGAATTCTGTCGTTTCGGACGAGATCCTGCACGCATACATCGATGGCGAGCTCGACGTGGCGGAGAGCGAGAAGCTGATCGCCCGGATGCGTGAGGATACGGAACTGGCGCAGCGCGTATGCGCGCTGCGCAGCCTGCGCAGCATGGTACGTCTGGCGTATGCCGAGCCTCCGCTGGCCGGCCGGCAGGCGCGCGCCGTGCCCCGCAGGCACTTCATGCAGCGTTGCGCCTTCGGTTGTCTCGTCCTGCTCGCCGGCCTGGGCGGCGGCTGGGCCTTGCGCGGCCTCGACGCACAAGCGGTGGCCACCGCGCCTGCGCTCCTTCCCGGCGATATTCAAGTGGTCAGCCTGAGGCAGCATGCGGATCCGAACCGGATCATGCTGCATCTCGACAGCGCCGCGCCGGGCAAGATGCAGGCGGTGCTGGACCAGGCCGAACGCCTGCTCGACGATGCGGAACGGCAGGGCAGGGCGATGCAGCTCGAGGTCATAGCAAACAGCCGCGGCGTCGACCTGCTGCGCGCGGGGCATAGCCCCTACGCCGACCGCATTGCGCAGATGGAGCGGCGCCACGCCAACCTGCAATGGGTTGCGTGCGGCCAGTCCATTGCCCGCCTGCGCAGCGATGGCGAAGCGGTCACCCTGCTGCCTGCCGCGCGAACTGCACCGACCGCCATCGGCGAAATCGTCACCCGGCTCCAGCAAGGCTGGACCTATGTCAGGGTTTGATGCGGGACAACGCTTAGCGGTCCTGTTGCTGATCCTGCTGCTGCCCGTTGCGGCAGGCGCTGCCGCGCTACGCAATCAGCTCGCCGGCCATCCCTCTCCCTATCTGGCCCTGCACGGCCACGACCCGGTGGCCTGGCAGGAATGGAATGCCGAGACGGTCGCGCGTGCGCGGCGGGAAAACAAGCTGCTCTTCGTTTCGGTCGGCTACTTCGCCTGCCACTGGTGTCACGTCATGCAGCGCGAAAGCTACAAGGACCCGCAGATCGCCAGGCTGCTCAACCGCGACTTCATTCCGGTCAAGGTCGACCGCGAGCTCAATACTGGTCTGGACGATGCGCTGCAGGTTTTTGCCGCACGTCTGCGGGGCGCTGCAGGCTGGCCCCTGAATGCCTTTGTGACACCGGAGGGTTACCCTGCCTATGCCGTGCTGTATGCCCCGCCCGACGCGTTCCGCTCGCTGCTGGCCCAACTTGCCGCGCGCTGGCAAGCGGATCCGGGCGGCATTCGCCGCCTGGCGCTGCAGGCGGCGCCGCCGCCTGCCATGCCGCCTGAGAGCGAGCCGCTGACGGCGACGCGCAGCGCCCAGGCCTGGGCGCAGTTCATGGCCGGGGTCTGGCAGGAGGCCGACCTCCTGAACGGCGGGTTCGGCCAGGTCGGCAAGTTCCCCATGGCGCCCCAGCTGAGCGCCTTGCTGGAGCGTCAGGCGCGACAGCCCGACGCCAGGCTGGCCGAGTTCCTGCGTCTGACGTTCGACCAGATGGCGGCACGTGGCATGCGGGATCACGTCGGCGGCGGCTTCTTCCGCT
>JAJZRT010000158.1 GCA_021802595.1 Pseudomonadota bacterium | reverse complement strand
GGATAGGATACCCATACAAATAACATAGGGGGTATCCATGCAATTTCGGCGATTCGCGCTTTTCAGCGCGGTACTGGCGTTGGTCGGCTGTGCCACGCCAACAACCGGCATCGTGCCGCGTGGCGAAGGGCTGGCCACCGTTACGCACCAGGGCGGTGGATTCTGGGTCACAACCGACTCGCTGAAAGTGGCTGCGATACAAGAGGCTGACGCCCACTGCCAGCGCAGCGGAAAGCATGCGAAGGTGGTGCATACCAAGGAAATCCCGGCAGGCCCGCTGGGGCGCTGGCCTGAAAGCGAAGTCCTGTTTCGCTGCGAGTGAGTGGCAGATTGCGCATGGACTCTCTCAAGCGAACTGCAATTTGGGCAGTGATCGGCACGCTGGCGTTGACCGCGTTTGTCTGGTGGGCCAATACATCGAAGAAGAACGAGCAGGACGCCGCTGCCAGAGCACAGATGCGGAAGGAACGGGCAACGCGCCTGCTGAGTTCCGCCAAGGCCGAAACGCGGGTTTTCGATACCCAGCAGGGACAGCTTCTGGTGATTGACGTGCCGCTGCCCGCCGCATGGGCGCCAGAGGATTTCCCGATGGTCGAGACAAAGCGCTGCATGGTATGGCGCGACATGGAAACCCGCACGTCCGCCATCAGTTGCGAAAACGATAGCGACCTGCGCCATCAGGGGGAGTGACGGTGCGAATTATTCTGCTGATTGTCATGCTGCTGGCCCAGCCTTCACTTGCCGCCGAGGGAAGCCAAAACCTTTCCACATTCCTTGACCCCGCGCCTGTCGCCACCGAGAAGAACCGGCCAGCCCAAGCCCAGTTACCCGATTTGAGCAAAGCTCCGAAGTGGCGCGATGTAGCAGCCAGGCCAGAATTTCAGGCACTGCCTCCCGAGAAACAGGCTGAGGCCAAGGCGGCCTATTTCGATTACTGGATCGCCCCGCACGCCGCAGCGGATGGCATCAATGTCGAGCAGGCGCGCGCCGAGTTTCTGTCCTTGGTTGCCAATAGCCCTGCTGCACCAGCAGCCTCATTGCCGCCAAGCCCAGCCGTAGAAAGGCAAGATAACGCCGTCCCTCCTGCATCGGCTGGAAACCTGACGTTCTACGCCACCCTGCTACAGGCGCTTGCATTTGGCATTGCATGGGCAATCGGCTTCTTCCTCAACAAGCCGAGTCCGAAGCTCTGGCGACAGATCGTCGGCTTCCTGCTGGGGGTCGCCATCGGTGGCCCACTCGTGATTGCGGCATGGGCCTATGGTATGGATGCCCTGGTGCCTGAGATTCCCGGCACCTTCAAGCAGATTGTCCCCACGGTGATGGGAAAAGCTATCTGGTCTGCTGTGCTGGGGGCGAGCCTGGGGGTCTATTTCGGGCGGCAGAAAGCGCGAAGCCAAAACGTGGCGAGCACACCGACCACGCCCACGGCATCGGCGCAAACGCTACCACTGGCCGCGCGGCTGCGCCCCATCAAACTGCCCAAGATCAGCATTGAGCGAGCGTTGCTCGGCATCATCGCAGTCGCCACACTGGCAATAGCGGTCAAGCTATGGATGGCTCCTACCCCGGTTTCCTACGCGGATTTCGCTGCGCTGGAAAAGATGGAAGAACGCGGTGCCGACCCAAAGACGCTGGATGAAAAGCGCGATGAATTGCGCCGACGCATTCCGTGGGTTCGGATCGTCGGGCAGTAGCTGGCCATGCAATCCCTCTACAAGCCCCGCCAGTATCCGCCAGAAATGCGGCATGCCCTTGGCCGGATGTCTGACACCGCCATCGAGATTGCAAACCGCTGGGCGCTGGGCTGGCCGCAGACCGTCAAGGAACTGATTGCCTCCGGCGAATATCTGGACGCACTCAAGGCGCAGGAACGCGAGGAAATCCGCGTGAAGCTGGAACCGGGCCTGAGCCATCTATCGAGTTGGGAGAAGGCGCAGGAGTATGGCCTGTGCCAGCATCCGCCTGCCGCTTCGTCGGTCATGGATAATGTGGAATGACTCAGCCGTTCGGAGTACCGCCGACAATGACCGCCACCGCAACGCCAACAAACCCGATGCCCGATATTCCACCCACTGCGCCCATCATCATCGACGGCTGCGGCCACAAGCACTTTCGCCAGGAATTCCGCTTCGAGGGCAAAGGCTTCTTCGGGCGTATCCATGCCGCCATCCTCAACTGGCTGCGCCGCAACAGCACCTGACGCCGTGCATGACCAGGGCCTGCGCCTCTCACCTGCATTGAAATAACCCTTTCTCACACGGAAGAGCATGCTGATTATTTATTCCCGCCGCCGCCCCCGCGTGGCCTGGAAAATGACAGCGTGATGGGCGTGAGCAGGTCGGCAGTTTCTGCTGGGCGATTCACTGCCCACCGTGCCGTGAACTTCGCCCCGATACGACGCACCTTCCCGTAATCATGCAGCTTGTTCAGCGCGTCAATCGTGGGTTTGTAGGGGATGCCCGCCGCCCGCGCAATCTCTTTCCCCGTCAGCGGACGGGATGCCGCTTCGATCAAGGCCAGCACCTGGCTGCGGATGGTTTGTAGTTGCCGCTGTCGGTCAATCATGTCACCAATCCCGGCCAGCGCTCGCGGCTATGCCGGAGAAATCCCCCAGCACTACCCATTCGTGCGGGTTCCAACATAGACGGGTGAAGTTCACCATGTTCACCAAGTTCGCCATCGTCGGCTTCATCGGTCTGCCTCTTTCCAGGGCGGTGAAGGTTGTGAACTTGGTGAACTTGCCTGCTCACTGTTTGAGCCGCCGGGAAAGATAAAGCCCCTTGCTTGCTGAAGCTCACAATGCACGCCATCGCGCCGTGGCTTGTTCTCGACCAACAGATACACCCCGATCTGGCGCAGCGCCGGTGCAGCCCGCCGCAGTGCATCGCCCATGCCCTTCGGCGAGCGCGGCCAGTAATCCCCGCGTTCGATGCTGTGGGCGGCATTACGGGCGTTCAGTAGTTCAAGCAGCCCCTTCACCGTCCCCTGATACTTGCCGCCGCCCTGCACATACTCGATACAGGCTTGCGCGACTGGAGAGGCATCGACTGTCCGCCGAATTGCATCCTGACGATGTGCGACGTACATCTTCAGCCACTCGCCGGCCGCTCCACCCGATGCACGGTGCATGGCCTCGCCCAGTTGCGCAAAATCCGCCATGCGCGGCCGTTCAAGCGGGTCGATGTGTACGGCATTCAGAGTGGCTAGCGTCTTGACGAACAAGTCGAGCAGCCCCGCCATGATGGCCGGGGCGCAACGGTTAAGTTCCTCAGCATGCTCGGCCTCGGTCATGCGCTTGGCAATTACCGGCAGACACACGGCAATCGTCCGGTCGAGTAGGTAGGAGACGGCGACCACCGCCCCAATGCCGTTGAGCATGATGGGGTTGTGCGCCTCGATGATGTGTTCCTCACCGTTGGTAAAAAACTGGCGGCCGGCTTGCCCGCCGCCCGTGGCGATGGTGCACAGCGCGTCGGAAAGCTCCGGCGAAATACCAGACAGGTTTTCCAAGCTGATAACGTGGTTTGATCCGGCCGAGACAAATACGTCCTCAATATTTTTCGGCCTTCCCCTGAGCATCACCTTGTTGGGATCGATCAGCAGACGGAGCGTTTCCTGTGTCGTGCTCTTGGCGCTTCCTTGCTCGCCGATCAGCTCCAGCACCGGATAAGGTGTGTCTGGTCGCAGCGCCTCCAGCAGCCATGCCTGTACCAGTTGCCGATCATCCTGGGGCACATTGACCAGCGGCCACAGCAAATCAAGGTTGCCAGCCCCTGCCTTCGGCTCGATCAGCGCCCGCATCGCGCGGCTTCGCACAAAGCGCACATCCGGCTTCTCCATCATTGCCCAGCCCGCCGCAGTCACAAGTATTGCCCGCCAATGTTCATCGCACAAATCCAGCCAATAGCCAGCGTCTATCCTGGCGACACGAAGGGATGGGCGGTGTTCTTCGCCATCGAATTTGGCCTGACCGGCCAGGGCATTGATGGCGGACTTGATGGTCTCCGATGACGGCGCAGCACCCAGGTGGGTGTGTGCCAGCCACGCCAGCCATTCTCGGAAGCCAGGCGACTCAATCCGCCAATGCTCGCGATGGGTCATGCCGCTGTAATCACGGTCGAACGAGGCAAAGGCGTTCCCATCCGGGTCGTGCCACAACTCGCATGCATCGGTGGCAAGTGCGGCCAGTGCCGTTGCCGCCGATTCCAGGGGTTGCCCACCATCGGTATCGCCTCGGGTAAAGCTGTCGAGCGCCTCCATGCGCACCAGCTTGTTCGCCTGCTTCATTCGGGTTCGCATGGCCTCATACCGCATCGGGTCGTACTCACGAACCGTCTTGAATGCGGCCATCACCTCCGGGTTAAGGTGCGCCGTCGCATCGTTCGCAGCCTCTTCGATAGCCTTTTCAACCATCGCACGCGCAGCGGCAAGCACCTCGTCCGCCGGATGGGCGGCGTTCTCGATCAGATCGGCAATCGTCGGTACATCTGCGTCATCATGTGCCATGACACACCCCTTTACGCCGGATCGCCGCCAGATCGTTGAAGTCGGAACCGGCCACGCCATCGGGGAACTCAGGGACGATCAGACGCGCCCCGGTTGCTCTCGCCGCAGCAGTCGCAGCGGTTAAGCCCGGATTTCCATCTGTATGGCGATCGCTGTCCGCGCAGATTACCAATGCGGCAGCAGGCCAGGCAGATCGCGCCGCCGTCGCCACCGGCAACAGGTTTCCGGCATTCATCGCGCACAGCACCGGATACCCGGTTTCCTCATGCAATGTCGCGCCGGTTGCCCAGCCCTCGCAGATCAGAATGGTTGTCGGTGCGATCAGATCGCCGATAGGGCAGTACAACCCACCTGCGCGGCCTGGTCGAAATCGTTTGCTGCCGTCCGCGTAGATACGCTGCACGTTCCACAGTTGCCTATGAAGATCGAACAAGGGAACGATCAGCGCCGCACCTATCTGGCGCAGGCTATGTGGCCGCACCACTTTGGCAATCAGGTAGGGGTGCGCTGGGTCAGCCGACACGGCGGCATCCCATTCGGTACGCGCCTCGACCGCCCTCGCCGAGTACCCGGCCTGCCGTTCGGCTTGCGCCTTCTGCCGTGCCGCCTCGATCAGTCTGGCGAAGGATTTGCGTTCGGCCTGCGACATGGGCTTGCCATCGCCTGCCCAGGTTGAACTGAGGCCGGTCTTCCAACTGCCGAAAGCACCGGCCGCCCGCCCATCGGGGTGTATAACATACCAGCCGTTCCGGCTGCCGCGCCGATCACCATCCACATGAAATCGGTGGAGCAGTCCATCCGGCTCGATTGCATCCGGGGGCGTCAGTCCGGCGATTCGCATCGCTGCGCGGAATTGCTCGATGGGTGCGTTCATCGCCATGCTCGCCGCCGAGATCAAGCTGCCAGAGCGTGGCGAAGTTCGCCAACGTTCCAGCGAGTAGCGCGATCAGAAACCTTTTTCGGCGCGGGGAGCTTGCCACGCTTGACCATGCGCCACACCGTGGATTCGGAGACGCCGACAACGGCGGCCACAATGCGCGCCTGTACGTGGGCGCTATCCGGCAGCGAGTCGAACTGGGTGAGTGATGCGGGGACTATCTGGCCCCGGTCGGTAGTTGTAGCCATGGCTTTCTCCTGACTGAAAGCATCCGCATCGACATAACGCGGCTTGCATGGCTGTGCAATTTATTGATCCGCCTCCCTGGAGTCAGGCCAGAAGGTCGTAGGCTTTCGACTCACTCGTCGGCCTTTGCATGGATTGCGCGTGCCTCCAGGTATCGACGCCAAAGTCTTGTGGCAGTGGACTCGCCAATGCCAAATTCCACCGCTACTTGTGATTTCGACGAATTCTGACTTTCTCCAGCACGCAGCAACTCATCGAAGCGTATGCCGACCTGATACCAGTCAGCATCGACAGGCCGGCGGTTCTGTGCGGTCAGCTTCAACTCGTGCAGAAAAGCACGGCCACGGGATGCGGCTGGTTTCACCATGGCCGCCTCGATTGCACCGACTAGGTAGTCGATAAGATCGACCGGCAATGCTTCGCCTGCCCGCAGGTATTCAGCTGCGAACAGCAGTGCCTGTGCCGCCGCATCCGGGCTGGATTCAGCCCGCTTGACACATTCGCTGACGCGAACATCAAACTTCGGAATCTTAGCCATCCGTCAACCTGCCTTGGCCGGTCGCAGCTCGATGATGTCCGCGCCTCCGCGTTCGAACTGATTGAGTAAGTCGGCCCACTTCTGCAAGGCCGCTTTTCGCTCCTCGAAATAGTCATGCCGGTTGTAGATGCCTTCCACGCCCTTCAGCTTGTGATTCAGGCAGCGCTCAGCAATGTGCGGATCGACGCCCAGCGCGGCAAGGTGGGTTCGGGCCGTGCGCCGGAAATCGTGAATGGTGAAGCTCGGCACGTCCTTCAGTTGTGGCTTGATGTGCTTGGAGAGTGCCGCGTTCAGGGTGTTCAGGTCGATATGCGGAATCATCCGGCTTTGCATCTTCCTTGCCGGGAATACGTAGGCACTGCCGCCAGCCAGCCGTTGCAGTTCGCGCAAGGTTTCCACCGCCACGGCAGGCAGGGGAATATCAATCGCCACTCCTGTCTTGGTGCGATGTTCCGGCAGATACCAGACGGCACCATCAAGATCAAACTCTTTCCACGGTGCCGCGATTAACTCTTCTTTCCGCACGGCCAGCAATAGCAGCAAGCGCACCGCATACAGATTTTCGATGGTGAAGCTTCCGGCTTTGTCGCGCATCGCCTGAAACAGCTTGATGATTTCTTCGCGAGTCAGCCAGCGGTCACGGGCTTCCTCTTTGCCACCAGCATCGGCGGGATTGAAGGCGCTCGCCGGATTGATTTCGACAACTTGCCGCTTGATGCCGAAGTCAAAGATTCGTTTGATCCACCGCAGCACGTCGTTTGCAACGGTTGGTGCGCCGCGTTTCACGACGGTCTGAATCATGGCGTCAATGTCTCGGGGGCGAACATCCTCCGCTTTCATCTTGCCGATAGCGGGCTTGATGTCATTCTCGATTCTCGACCGGACGATGTTCGGATGTTTCCAGCGGCCAAGAATGGTGCGCTCGAAATATTCATCGGCCAGCTTGGCCACAGTCCAGGCGTTCTTTTCGTCCTCGATCTTGGCAATCGCCTCACGCTTGCGCTCCTGCTTCTCACCGGCCACGTCGTAGCCCAAGGCCACACGCGCCGCCATTTCCTTCGCCGTCTTGCGGGCATTGGCCAGTGACAGCACCGTATAGCTGCCGAGGTTCATGACCCGCTGCTTGCCGTTAAAGCGGTAGCGGAAGCGCCAAGTTGGCCCGGAGTCGCCTTCCCGGAAGCGGAGATACAGCCCGTCACCGTCGGCTCGCCCCTCAAAGCACTCCCCCGCTTTGATCCACCCTCTGATTTCAATGTCCGTCAGCTTTCCCATGTCACCCCCCCCCGAGGAATCCGCATTTGCATGTGTACCCATTTTTCTCGCCGCAAATCGTCTTAGGTACACATCTGGGTACACGACAATTGTGCGCCTATGTGACATGGCATGCAACGACAAGAAACTAAAAAGCCGCATGGTTAGCGGCTTTTGTGGGGAGGCTGCGACGGACTGAAATAACCTGATTTGCTATTCCAGATTCTGAATCTGCTCGCGCATCTGCTCGATCAATACCTTGAGTTCGACCGCGGTCTGCGACAGGTCGTTGGCGGCGG
>JAJZRT010000157.1 GCA_021802595.1 Pseudomonadota bacterium | reverse complement strand
GAGCACAGCGTCGAGGTGACGTGATCCCAGGCCCAGTCGATCACCTCGATCAGCGGCTGCCAGAAGGGCTCGTCGGCGAGGTTGGGGTGGCTGACGTTGGCGCCGGTGATGATGAGCGCGTCGAGCCCCTTCTCGCGGATCGCCTCGAAGCTTTCGTAGTACTGCGCGATATGCGCCTGCGCCTTGTCGCCGCGCGGCAGCGTCGGCAGGGTGAACGGATGCATGTAGAACTGCGCGATCGGGTTGGATTCGCCGACCAGCCGGTAGAACTGCCGCTCGGTCGCTTCCAGCGCGGCGTCCGGCATCATGTTCAGCAGGCCGACGTGCAGCTCGCGGATCTCCTGGTTGGCCGCGCGCTCGGTCGACAGCACCGTGAAGCCGTCCTGGCGCAGGCGCTCGAAGGTGGGCAGGGCGTTGTGCGCGACCAGCGGCATGTCAGCCTCCCTTGCGCGCCACCGCGGACTCGACCAGCGCGAGGAAGTCACGCTCGTCGCGCACCTGAGCCACTTCCTGCGAGGTCACCGTGTAGCCGTGCGGTTTCGCGATCGCCTCGTAGCGCGGGATGCGCGAGTGGAACAGGCGCGGGAACACCCAGCGCGCGAAATCGTCCGGCTCGATCTGCGCGACGAACTCGATGCCCTTTTCCTGCAGGTAGGCCGGCAAGTGCTCGGCGAGGAAGGCCGGGCGGAAATACAGCGGCTTGGGGTCGGACTGCGCGCGCCGGATCAGCGTGTCCTCCTCCTCGCGCGTGGTGGTCTGGATATAGAGGATCAGCGTGTGCTCGGCGAGCAGCTCGACCACGCCGGGTTCGTCCAGTTCGCACAGGCTGCCGCCCACATCATTTACAAAATGCGGGTAGCCGTAGATTTCCTGGCCCTTGCGGATGAAGGCCGGCACGTCCTTCATGGCGGCGATCTCGGCGTCGCGATAGGCGGCCTGGCGGCGCGAGAACTCGTCGAGCGAAAGTCCGCCCCACTCCGGTCCGCCGAGCTTGCCGACGAAGGTGAGCACCGGGCCGAGGTCGTGGATCTTGATGTTGTTCTTGATGTCGATCCAGTCGTTGCGCAGCAGTTCGCGCAGGAAGGGCACGCTCATCGTCTGCTGCTTGATGAGATCGAGGATGGGCTCGTCGAGGTAGCGCGTGCCGATGCGGTAGTCGCCGGAAAAATGGAACCAGTCGTGGCCGCGCAGCATGGACGAGATGTGCGTCTTGCCGACGCCGGACATGCCGAGCAGGGTGATGCGCTTGGTGGGCCAGGCGCGGAAGGAATCGGGCGTGAAATGCATGGGGGCGTTTTTCGTGGAATTAGCGCGAAGCCTACCGAAAAGCCACCCAATACAAAAGCGCCCGCGTGCCCGCGGAGCGGTTTGCCTGCCGCCCCCCGCTATTCCAGCCTCGCCTGTAACGAGACCGCGCGGACGAAATCGGGAGGGGATATTCCGCCGACATGCGCCACCCGCTCCAGGATCCGGTAGAGCGTCGCCCTGGACACGCCAAGCTGGCGGGCTGCGGCCGCGACGTTATTCTGGTTGCGCCGCAGCGCGCGACGGATCGTCTCGTGCTCGACACGCGAGCGGGCTTCCTCCAGGGTCAGAAACCCGTCGCTGGACACCCGTTTTTCCAGTCCCAGGTCACGCGGCGTCAGCAGCCGGTTTTCGCTCAGCACCACCGCCTGGCGCACCCGGTTGATCAGTTCGCGGACGTTGCCCGGCCATTCGTAATTGGCCATCACCGTCATCGCCTGACGACTGAACCCGCGTGCCACGCCCCGGGATTCCGGCATGAAGCGCTCGAAACAGGCACGTGCCAGCAGTTCGATGTCTTCCTCCCGCTCGCGCAGCGGCGGCGTCCGCAGCCGCAGGACGTTGATCCGGTAGTAGAGGTCGGCGCGGAAATGGCCATCCGCCACGGCCTGTTCCAGTTCCACGTGGCTGGCGGCGATCACCCGCACGTCGAGGCGGATTTCCCGATTGGAGCCGAGGCGTTCGATCACCTTGTCCTGCAGCACATGCAGCAAGGTGACCTGCAGTTCCAGCGGCAGGTCGCCGATTTCGTCGAGAAAGATGGTGCCGCCCGAAGCGGCTTCCAGACGCCCGATCTTGCGCTGATGCGCGCCGGTAAAAGCACCTTTCTCATGGCCATACAACTCGGCCTGGATGAGGTGCGCGGGCAACGCCGCGCAGTTGACCGCGATGAACGGGCCGTCGCGGCGCGGGGAAAGCTGGTGAATCGCGCGCGCCACCAGTTCCTTGCCGGTGCCGCTCTCGCCGCTGACCATCACCGGCGCGTCGACACTGCTGGCCTTCCTGATGTCGCGATACAGGTCCAGCATCGCCGGACTGTGCCCGACCATCCCGCAGCAGCCGGCCACCTCGCAGGCGGCTCGGGTTCCGCTCGGCAGCCTGGCCTTGCCTTCCGCGTGTCCCAGCGTGGCGAGGAAGCGCGGCGTGTCGATCGGCAAGGTGTGAAAATCAAAGCAGCGGTTCCGCAGGAAGTGGCATACCCGGGGATCCGACAAGGCCGCCGCCGGAACCAGGGCAACCCACTCGACCTCCGGCCGGCCAGCCATCAATTCATCCAGCGCATCCACTTCGGCCTCATCGCCACGGCTCAGCCTGACGGCCCCGACATGCACCTCCTGCCGCCGTTCGCACGACAGCGCAGCGAACTCCCCGACACCCAGCGGCCGCCACCCCGCACCGGCCGTCAAATTTCGCCAGTTCCCGCTTTGGTGCACGTGCGGGCAATGGCCGCACCAATTCCGGTCACGCCCCGGCGACGCTCATGCCTGAGCCGGCCGGCCACATCGGGCTGCCTCCAGAACCGGCGGGGCCTTGCCGGCCATTCAGCGCTGCACGCGGCGACTGGCACAGCGGTTGCTTTCAGATACTCAAACGGGAAAGGCAGCGTGTCATCGCCCGTCCGAACCACGAAGGAGGGCCAGGCTTGCGGCCCCACGGATCCGGGTCCGCAAGCCGCCAGCGCCACCCGTTGGCAGGGCCTCAAGGAGAGACAGAAAAAGTCCGGGAGACGCACGGGTCGCGCTCCCGTGACTGATATCCCAGCAATCTCCACGGAAACCTACACCATGCTGATGAAACGTACGCTTCGTAAGCACGACAAGGCCTGCGGGCGAACCCCCGGTTTCCTCCTCGCAAGCCCGCACTGCGCCTGGCCCGGGCATTGCACGTGAGGCAGTTGCTCACCGGCCTCAAGATGCGACGGAATGCTGATGCCATGAACAGATGGACGCCGCCTCGCCCCGATGCGCCGCACGCGACGGACACTGCCGCGCCGCTCGATATCACGCGTCTGCTGACGACGATCACCGACAATCTGGTCGGCATGATCTACCGCTGTCGCATCGATGCGATCTGGACCATGGAATACGTCAGCGAAGGCTGCCACAAGCTCACCGGCTACCGGCCGGACGAGCTGGTGTTCAACACCCGCGTGTCCTACGACCAGATCACCCTGGCGGAAGACCGCGCACGCGTCAGCCACGCCATCCACGCCGCCCTCGACCGGAACGAGGCCTTCGAAGTCGAATACCGCATCGAGCGGGCCGACGGGCGGACAGGCTGGGTGCTGGAGCGCGGCGTGGGCATACGCGATGAAAGCGGCCGGGTGGCCTGGGTCGAGGGATTCATCCAGGACATCTCCGAGCGCATGGCGGCCAACGCCATGCTGCGCGAGGCGGTGCGGCGCTACAGCAGCATCTTCGAGCACGCCACCGAAGGCATCTTCCAGACCACGCCGGAGGGCCGCTACCTCAATGCCAACCCGGCGCTCGCACGCATCTACGGCCATGCCTCCCCCGACGACCTGATCGAACACCTGCACGACATTCCGAGCCAGCTGTATGTGCTGCCGCAGCGGCGCGCCGAATTCGTGAAGCTGATGCAGGAACAGGAGGTGGTGCGCAATTTCGAGTCGCAGGTGTACCGGCAGGACGGCAGCATCATCTGGATTTCCGAAAACGCGCGCGTGGTGAAGAATGCCGACGGCAGCGTGCAGTTCTTCGAAGGCACCGTGGTCGACATCACCGAGCGCAAGCAGCACGAAGCCAGGCTCGAATACCAGGCCAGCCACGACAGCCTGACCGGCCTTCCCAACCGTTCGCTGCTGCGCGACCGCATCGAGCAGGCCATCGGCAAGGCGCAGCGCGACGGCCATCTGGTGGCCGTGGTGTTCGTCGACCTCGATCATTTCAAACTGATCAACGACAGCCTCGGCCACCACGTCGGCGACCGCCTGCTGCTGGAGGTCGCCGACCGCCTCGTGGCCTGCGTGCGCAGCCAGGACAGCGTGGCGCGCCAGGGCGGCGACGAGTTCGTCATCGTGCTCACCGAGCAGCACGACGAGAACGAGATCATTGCCGTCGTCAGCCGGCTGCTCGAAGTGATCTCCCAGCCCTGGGTGGACGAGGGCCAGGAATACGGGCTCAGCTGCAGTGTCGGCGTCAGCTGCTACCCGCAGGACGGCGACGATCCCGACGCGCTGCTGCGCTGCGCCGACGCCGCCATGTACAAGGCCAAGGCATCCGGCCGCAGCACCTACCACTTCTACACGCCCGAACTGAATCTGGCGATCAGCGAACGTCTCGAGCTGGAAAACAGCCTGCGCCATGCGCTGGATCGCGACGAATTCCGCGTCTACTACCAGCCCCGCATCGACGTCGCCAGCGGCCGCATCATCGGCGCCGAAGCGCTGATCCGCTGGGACTGCCCCGGCAAGGGCATCATCCCGCCCGACAGCTTCATCTCGATCGCCGAGGAAACCGGGCTGATCATCCCGATCGGGCAGTGGATCCTCCAGGAGGCCTGCCGTCAGGCCCGCGCCTGGCAGCGCGCCGGGCTGCCGCCCCTCAACGTCTCGGTCAACCTGTCGCCGATCCAGTTCCGCCATGCCGGGCTGGTGCAGTCGGTGGCGGCCGCGCTGGCCCAGGCCGAGCTCGATCCGGGCTGCCTGGAACTGGAACTGACCGAATCCTTCGTCATGCACGACGCCGAACGCATCAACGTCGCCATGCAGTCGCTGAAGGCGCTCGGCGTCGACATCGCGGTGGACGACTTCGGCACCGGCTATTCGAGCCTGAGTTATCTCAAGCGTTTCCCGGTCGACCGCCTCAAGGTCGACAAGAGCTTCGTCCGCGACATCGACAGCGACCCCGACGACGCCGCCATCGTGCGCGCCATCATCACGCTCGGCCACGCGCTCGGCCTGAAGGTGGTGGCCGAAGGGGTGGAGACCCGTGCGCACCTCGAATTCCTGTGCCAGCACGGCTGCGACGAAGTGCAGGGCTATTACTTCAGCCGGCCCGTCCCCGCACCCGAACTGGAAGCCCTGCTGCGCACCGCCGCAGCCCCCCACTCCGGACTCGCCCCATGACCCTGTACCACAACCGTCTCAACCTCGCCAACGCCTTGCGCGACCTGTCCCGCCAGCGACTCGTCCCCCTGGCCGGCTCGCCGGACGCGGCCGTGTCACCCGTGCCGGTGCCGGGCGCCTATCTCGGCGTGTGGCGCCGCCGCCTGCTGGAAACCCCCGAACTGCGCGACGACCGCAGTCACGTCTTCTGGCTGCAGACGCCGCACTGGCACGCCGACCTGCGCCTTCCCGCCGGGCGGCCGGATTTCTCGGGTGTCACCCGGCTGGCCCAATGCGACGCCACCCAGCTGGCCTGGCTGGCGCGCCAGCAGGGATTCTGCGGCGTCACCCAGGTCGAGGGCGATCGCTGCACCTGGCATCGCCAGATGGATTTCCAGCCCGCCAACGGCAGCCGCGACATCGGCCGCATGGTATTCGACGGCGAGCGCGTGACCGAAACCGGCATCGAAGCCGACTACATCGAGCGGTGGGAGCGCCTGCCGCCCAGCCGCGGCGGCACGGCCGCGCTCGAACTCGTGGTGGAGGGGGGCGAGCCGCCCGACCGCCCCACCTGGCTGCTCGTCGCCGGCGAATGCTTCATGTACGTGCGCGGCCGCGCCCAGCCGCTTCCCCACGCTGCCGACCTGCCCCGCCTCATCGCACGGACGCTGCCCGCCCGTTCGCAGCTGCTCGGCTGGCTGGATGTCGAAATCAGCTTCGGCTACCGCAAGGGCCCCAATCCGTGGCGGATCGAACACTCCACCCTGCCGTTCCGCGAGGAAACCATCCTCACCCGCCCCGGCGCCATCCAGCGCCTGGGTTACCAGATCGCCGTCGAGGGCAGCAACGAGCGGCGCTGGCGGATCCTGGACTGGAGCCTGGGGGGTACCTCGCTCTGAACCGGCGGCGGTTGCCGCGCCGCCGGGCGCGCCCTAAGGAAGCGCTGAACAAGTTGATTCCGCTCATGGTTCGACAGGCTCACCACGAACGGAATCAACAAGTTGCCGTTCGTCCTGAGCTTGTCGAAGGACTTGTTCAGCGCTTCCTTAGGCCGCCGCCTGCATCGCGGCTTCCGGCATGGCCGGCAGTTCACCGGCTTCCAGCGCGCGATAGATGAAGCCGATATCGAGCACCTGGATCAGCAGCCCCGCCTGATTGCCCCGGATGACCTGCGGCACCAGCGCATCGCCCGCCTCCAGGGCAAAAGGCGTCGGGCTGATCAGATCTTCCGGGAATTCCGGCACGCCGTGCAGCTCGTCGACCAGCAGGCCGATGCCCTGCTGTCCGTGCCGGACCACCACGATCTGGCTGGTATGGGTGATCTCGGACGGCTTGCCGCGCACCATCTGACCCAGGTCGAATACCCAGATGAACTGCTTCTCCTCGCCTTCGCGTTCGAGCGCAAGCATGCCGACGCGTCCGCTGAAGCCGCCCAGAGAAATCGGCAGCAAGGCCGAAGCGGGCATGGCTTCCAGCACCTGCCCGGCAGGCAGGGCATAGAGGTCGCCATCGATGAAGCAGGTGGCGAATTGCCGGCCGCCGCTTTCCGGCGAAAGGTGTTCGATGACGGCGGCAGCCCGGTTGCCCGAGGCACGGCGCTCGCGCACTTCGCCGAAGGACTCGAACACCACGGCGATCACATCCTCCTGATAGCCGTCGCTGACCTTGAACTCGCGATAACCGTTCGAGACGGTGCAGCCCATGCTGGCATAGCAGCCGTCATGGACCGTGATGGTCGAGGCACTGCGGCCGTTTTCCTGTCGCAGGATTTCCGGATCGATGTCGAGCAGGCTGCCCACCGGGCGGGCCGGATCGGTGCTGGCGATGATGCGGGCACTGCGGTCGATGAAGAATGCCGTGGTCCCGGATTTTCCGTTCAGGCCGCCGTGCAGCATGGCGGAAAATTCCGGCGCGGCGTCGAACACGATGCCGATGCCGCCGACCACCGTTCCCGGGTTGTCGGGGTGGCGGATCGCGGCATGGTAGACATAGGTCGGCAAGCCGTCGTAGAGCGGGGTCTCCGCGAACGGGCTGACGTGATAGTCCTGCTCGGTCGCCAGCGCCAGCACCGACGCGAGCGTGTCCGGATCGATCGTGGTGCCGACGATGGCCTTGTCCTCGCCCTTCAGGGCCAGCCGGGTTCCGGCGATGACCTGCCCGCTCCTGTCGTAGACGAAGATCCGTGTGTAGACGGTATACAGGCTGTTGATGTAGATCAGGATGGCGGTGATGTCCCGGACCACGGCGTCGGGCCGTATCGGCATGGCCAGCGCGCTGCGCAATGCCGGCGCCAGCGCCCACCAGCGGCAATCGTTGGCGCGCTCGTACAGGTTGCGGTCGAGCAGGTCGACCAGCAGGTGCGACATGAACTCCGCCCCGCGCAAACTCGAACTCA
>JAJZRT010000156.1 GCA_021802595.1 Pseudomonadota bacterium | reverse complement strand
AGGAGCGTGACCCCGACATGGTTGAAGATGTGGCGGAGCGTGTGAAAGAGGCTGAAAAGATGCGGGTTGCGCGCCATGGGCGGTATCTCGTTGACAGGAAGAACGGAGCGGAACCAGCACGTGCCGTGCCAGGCTTGAAAATTCTTGGTTTTTCAATGGCTTGTGGAAATGTCACGGGAGGATCAGCCGCCTTTTCGTCGCCTTGCAGCGACACAGAACCGGCTTGTTCCGGCAATGCCTTGTCAGGCAAGGACATTTTCTGTCTGCTGGCGGAGACAGGCGGCAGGCCGCGGCACGGGTTCGCCCCGCGAGGTAAGGGCATGCGCGAATTGCCCGATTGTTTTTGTCGGGTATTGGCCTACAAAAGAGGGACGGATCGTTCGCCGGTTTTTTCCGGTCTGTCAGATTTTTCAGTCATTCAGGAGGTGTTCGCATGAGAAACGTCCATATCGACTATCGCGGCTCGGACCACGACTTCCAGACCGCCAGTCTGCTGGCGAAAGCCGCGGCAAGAGAGAACCAGATGAAGGACCCGACCATCATCTCGTGGCATCACAGCGGAGTGAAGGAGGAGATGTCCCCTTACTATGCCGGTGCCAATCCCGAGACCTGGTGGGGAAAATACGGCGAGGGCAACGGCGGCAGGCTGGGGGTCGACGTCGGCGGCGATTATCAGTTCATCATGATGGATACCCGTGGCTACGAGACCGTTGGCGAGATGCCGCTGCGCAATCTGACGGATCGTGACGGCAACCCCTATCTTTGCCTCACGCCGCTGCAGGGGATGAACTCCTCGGTGCCCAGGCAGGATGCCTGCATCCTCCTGGACGGCTGGCTGGCTGATCAGTATTGAAGCCTGCCCGCGCCGGCAATGCCCGGACGCTCATTTCAGCTCATTTCAAGAGAAGGCAGCACCATGCGCTACAGCGTCAGGCTCCTGATGAGCCAGTTTGTCACCCATGACGTGAAACGTTTCATCGTCAGCAAGCCCGAGGGGTTTTCCTTCGTGCCGGGACAGGGCGTCGAGCTGGCGATCGACCGTCCCGGACTGAGCAAAGAGGGACGACCCTTCACGCCCACCGGGCTGGCTGCGGACGGCGTGCTGGAGTTCACCATCAAGGCCTATCCGTCCCATGCGGGCGTGACCCAGGCGCTGCATCAGCTGGCGCCGGGGGCCGATCTGCGGATGACCGAGCCGTTCGGCACCATCCGCTACCAGGGGCCCGGCGTGTTCATCGCCGGCGGCGCCGGCATCACGCCGTTTCTGGCCATCCTGCGCGATCTGGCGCGCAGGGGCGAAGCAGGTGGCCAGACCCTGATCTTTTCCAACAAGACCCCGCGTGACGTGATCTGCGAAAAGGAACTGCGCCACGTGCTGGGGGATCGTTGTGTCCTGACCTGCACCGGCGTCGCCGTGCCCGGATATGAACACCGGCGCGTCGACCGCGCTTTCCTGGAAGAAAAGATCGCCGATTTTACGCAGCGCTTCTATGTCTGTGGCCCGCCGCCCTTCATGGACGCGGTCAACGGCGCCTTGGCGGAACTGGGCGTCCGCGCGGAAAGCCTGGTCTTCGAACGGTGACGCAGCGCCTGCGGTTGTTCGACGCCGGGTTCGGTGCCCTGCGGGGGCCGGCCCGGCAACAAAAAATGGCTAAAGGGTCGCGCTTCCAATACCATGCCCGCCTCGGTGCGGACCGGCTCGCGCAGCCTTGAACGGCCCGGGCCGCGCCTTCACGCTGCCTTCTTGAACGATTTGAAATGAACCGATTCCTGCTGACGGCCGCGCTCGCGGCGACCGCCTATTTCGGGCTCGCTCCGGATCTTCGCATGTCCGGTGCCGTGGGGGTGTCGGCGCCTCCCGGCGTGTCGCGGGAGGTCCCTGGCCGTCACGACGCCCTCCTGGAAGATGCGTTCACCCGGCACCTCAGCCGGATCCAGGTAACGGGGGAGGGGACAGTCGTGAAAGTGCTGCGCGACGACGGCAACGGCAGCCGGCATCAGCGTTTCATCGTGCGGCTGGATTCCGGCCGTACCGTGCTGGTGGCCCACAACATCGATCTGGCGCCACGCATCGACGGGCTGCGTGCCGGCGATACGGTCGCTTTCTCCGGCGAGTACGAATGGAACCCGAAGGGCGGCGTGATCCACTGGACCCACCGCGATCCGCGCGGCCGCCATCCCGAGGGCTGGATCCGGCACGACGGCCAGCTCTACCAGTAGTCCCGGCCACGCCGGCCGGTCGAGGTTCCTAGGGAAGCGCTGAACAGGTCCTTCGACAAGCTCAGGACGAACGGCAACTTGTTGATTCCGTTCGTGGTGAGCCTGTCGAACCATGAGCGGAATCAACTTGTTCAGCGCTTCCCTAGGGGCGACGAAGGCCCAGCGCGTCGAGACAGTCCGCGAACTTGGCTTCGACCTCGACGATCTGCTCGGCCGGGCTCGCATGGCGGAGTTCGTCGGCGATCGAGTGGGCGGCCGCCGCGTGGTGGGTCGGCAGCAGAAGCGGCAGGCCGATGCAGGCCGTGAGCTTCAGGCGCGCCTGCGCGCGTACGCGATCCCGGATGTGGCGCCACAAGGTCTTGATCCGTGGCTCGGGAAGGCGGATGTCGGCCGTGCCGGGACACACACAGCGCGGGTACTCGCGGGAGGTATCGATGCAGCCGCCTTCCGCGTAGACGCCCTTGGGGTCGCGCAGTCGCAGCATGTGCCCGAGGATGCGCTCGCGTTCGGCCGGATCGTTCTGCGTCGCGCGCACGCGTGCCTCGACGACCGATTCGTCCATCTGCATCCCGCCCTTTTCGTCGACGTACGCGCCGTCGCGCCAGTGATAGATTTCCAGGCACTTTGCCGCCAGGGTGAAGGGCTGGTCGCGCTTCCAGAAGTTGGTGAAGAGGCCCCCGCCGAGGTAGAACACCCACGAACCTTCGTAGCCCGTCACGTCGGCGGAGCGTTCGTCGGGGTTGCGGAACCAGAGCCGGTCGCCGGGAACGTAGTACTTCGGCGGCAGCGGCGTTTCCATCGAGCCGTATTCGTGCAGGAAGGTGTCGTGAAACCGGCCCGACATGATGGGCTGGTGTTCCCATTGGCGCTGCAGACGCGCCAGCAGCGCGGGATTGCCCGCTTCCAGTTCCTGCGCAATGGCGAGCAGGATGACGTATTCGGTCGCGCGGTAGCACGAAAAGGCATAGAGCTGGCCGGACGCCTCGGGCTGGGTGGCCTTCACCAGGCCCTCGATCAGCGAGCGCCCCGGCAGGATGGTGAAGCCCTTGCCTTCGACGTAGGTCCAGTAGTCCGCCGGCCGCTCGGCCTCGGTGGTGTGGAAATCGAGGGCCGTCCGGCGTGCTGCCTGGACGATGTTGCGCCGGATATGGATGGCCGAATGGGCCTCCGCGAAGCTGGGGAACGCGAAAGCGACCGGTCCCAGCAGCATGGCCAGCAGAATCTCCTTGTCCAGGTCGGCGGCGCCGGCCTCGGGATCGAGATGGAGCCGCTCGCACAATCGGGTGGTATCGAAGTCGGGTGCCCAGGCCTGGCTGGCATCCGTCTTCAGACGGAAGCCGAGGGTGAGGCCCTCCTGCCGGATGTCCACCTGGCGATCGAGGTCGAGCGAGGCGAGGAGGGCGAGGAAGTCCTGGCGTGCGGCAGCGAGGCCTGGGGCATCCTGTGCATGGATCAGGATGCCGCCGTCGGCGGGGGGCGTGGCGTAGGTCATGGCCGGTCGGTCTTTGGGGATTACATGAAGCGGTCGAGCAGCCGGCGGCTGGTCCTGTCCAGGCGGGAGAGGTCGCGGATCAGGTACTGCACGCCGTGGCTGTCGCCGATGAGCAGGGTGTCCGGGCCCAGGCGGCGGATGTCCTCTTCGCCCCGGAGGACGAAGCGGGTCTCGCCGCGATCGGTCTCTACATCCCAGGTGCTCGGCAGGGCGAACGTGGACACCTGGCGCAGGCGGCGGATTTCGGGAATGAATTCGCGGCTGGCAAGTTCCTCCTCGACCAGCCGGCGTGCGGCGTCCGGCAGGTCGGCGAGGCGCTCGATCCAGAGGAGTTCGTGGCCGTCGGTGCCGACGAGTGCGATGCCCTCGTCCGGCGCGGCGATGGGGAAGGCGCGCACCGGCACGACGGCGTGTATGCCGCCGTCGGCGGTCGTCAGCTGCAGGCGGCCGTGGGCGTCGCGGGTGAGCGGGATCGGGGTCATGGGGCTTCGCTCTTCACGGGGGGCCTGGCTTCGGCGCTGGCGGTGGGTTGCTCGTCGAGATCGGTGTCGACGTTGCGTGCCTGCGCCTGGTAGAGCCGGTAATAGTGGCCTTCGCGTGCCATCAGGTCGTCGTGATTGCCAACCTCGACGATCCGGCCGCGGTCCATGACGACGAGGCGGTCCGCGCGCCGCAGGGTCGACAGGCGGTGCGCGATGGCGATCGTGGTGCGGCCGCGCACCAGGTTGTCGAGCGCCTTCTGGATTTCCTTTTCCGTTTCGGTGTCGACCGACGAGGTGGCCTCGTCGAGGATCAGGATGCGCGGGTCGATCAGCAGCGCCCGCGCGATCGAGATGCGCTGGCGCTCGCCGCCCGAGAGCCCCTGGCCGCGCTCGCCGACCAGCGAGTCGTAGCCCTGCGGCAGGCGCAGGATGAACTCGTGGGCATGGGCCGCGCGCGCGGCGGCGATGATCTTGGCGCGGCTGGCACCGGGCCTGCCGTAGGCGATGTTCTCGGCGATGGTGCCGAAGAACAGGAAGGGTTCCTGCAGCACAAGGCCGATGTTGCGGCGGTAGTCGGCCACCGGCAGCGAGCGGATGTCGATGCCGTCGACCCGGATGGCGCCTTCGGTGAGGTCGTAGAAGCGGCAGATCAGGTTGACCAGGGTGCTTTTGCCCGAACCGCTGTGGCCGACCAGCCCGATCATTTCGCCGGGCTGGATGGCGAGGTCGAGGCCGCGGATCACACTGCGGTTGCCGTAGCGGAACGATGCGTCGCGTATCTCGATGCCACCCATGACCCGGGGCAGGTGCACGGGCCGGGTGGGCTCGGGCACGCTGGAGACGTGGTCGAGGATGTCGAAGATCCGCTTGGCGCCGGCGGCGGCCTTCTGCGTCACCGACACGATGCGGCTCATCGAGTCGAGCCGCGTGTAGAAGCGGCTGATGTAGGCGAGGAAGGCGGTCAGCACGCCGACCGTGATCTGGTCGTGCGCGACCTGCCAGATGCCGAACGCCCACACCACCAGGAGACCGATCTCGGTCAGCAGCGAAACCGTGGGCGAGAACAACGACCAGGTCTTGTTGAGGCGATCGTTGACCGCCAGGTTGTGGCGGTTGGCGTCGCGGAAGCGTTGCGCCTCGCGTTTTTCCTGGGCGAAGGCCTTGACGACACGGATGCCGGGGATGGTGTCGGCCAGCACGTTGGTGACCTCGGACCAGACACGGTCGATCTTCTCGAAGCCGGTGCGCAACCGGTCGCGCACGATGTGGATCATCCAGACGATGAAGGGCAGCGGCAGCAGGGTGACGAGCGCGAGGGCCGGGTTGATCGAGAACAGGATCAGCGCCGTCATGACGATCATCAGCACGTCGGTGGCGAAGTCGAGCAGGTGCAGCGACAGAAAGACATTGATCCGGTCGGTCTCCGAGCCGATGCGCGTCATCAGGTCGCCGGTGCGCTTGCCGCCGAAGTATTCGAGTGAGAGCTGCAGCAGGTGCTCATAGGTGGTGGTGCGCAGGTCGGCGCCGATACGCTCGCTGACCAGGGCGAGGATGTAGGTGCGCGCCCAGCCGAGGCCCCAGGCCAGGAGCGCCGAGGCGAGCAGCCCGGCGAGCAGGAGCGCCACCAGCCCGGTATCGATCGGATGGCCCTGCCCGTAGGGAATCAGCACCTTGTCCATCAGCGGGATGGTCAGGTAGGGCGGCACCAGCGTGGCGCCGGTGGACGCCAGTGTCAGCAGAAAGCCCGCCAGCAGCGGGTGCTTGTAGGGCCGGGCGAACCGCCACAGCCGGAAAAGCGTCCAGGTCGACGGCGCCTGGAGGAGTTCGCGGCTGCAGACTGGGCATTCCTCCTGATCCGGCTCCAGAGGCGCGCCGCAGGTGGGGCAGCTGGCTTCCTCCTGCGGCGCCGCAGTCGTGCCCGTCTGGCGCGCAGCCTGCTGTTCCATGAAACGATCCTGCAGCCGCACCGCCGCGACGTTGTGGCCGAGCGTGAAGCGCCACGCGGCGAGGCGCGCCCGGGCATCGTGCAGTTCCAGCGTGCCCACGCCGGCATGGTCGTGATGCAGCATGAACAGGTCCGGCCCCAGCGGCCAGGTCGCCCAGTCCGTGCTGCCGGGCGATCGTGCCAGCAGGCGCCGGCTGGTCAGGACCACCCGGCCCGCAGCAAAGGCCAGCTGCGCGTCGAGGTCGGTTTCCAGCGTGGCGACGACCTGTTCGCCGGGCGCGAGTTGCCCGGCCAGCTCGGTGTCGGCGACGTTCGAAAGGAGTCCGGATGGCGGAAGCGGTGTGGAGGTCATGAGCGGGCGATCGGCCTGGCGGGGATCTGGACGACAGCGCCCGTGGATTGCAGATGACCGCAGATGCGGCAATGGATTTTCATTGGTTATGTGTGCGGCAGATCAAGCCACTCCCCGGCGAAGCGGGGAATATTGTATGCTGCGCGCCCCGGTTTCGTGTAACCTGACTGTAGCGCAACCCTTCTTTTCCGGCGAAGCTCCAGCGTCCTGATCTGCTCTTCCATGCCTGCCGCATCACCTCTCACTCTCTGGTCTGGACGTCACACGTCGTGAACAGAAAAACCATCGAATTCCTGCGCGTCACCCATCTGGACGGACCGAACATCTGGACCTACCGGCCCGTGCTCGAAGCCTGGGTCGACATCGGCGACCTCGAGGATTCGCCCTCCAATACCCTGCCCGGCCTCTACGAGCGTCTGACCGGCTGGCTGCCCGGCCTGATCGAGCATCGCTGCGGCGTTGGCGAGCGCGGCGGCTTTCTGCTGCGCCTGCGCGAGGGAACCTGGCCGGCCCATATCCTCGAGCACGTCACGATCGAACTGCAGAACCTGGCTGGCATGAAGGTCGGCTTCGGCAAGGCGCGCGAGACGGTCGAGCGCGGTATCTACAAGGTGGCGGTGCGCACGCGCAACGAGCAGGTCGGACGGGCCTGTCTGCTGGCGGGACGCGACCTGCTGATGGCGGCCATCGAAGACCGTCCCTTTGATGTCCCCGGCACCGTGGCGCGCCTGCGCGATCTGGCGGACCGGCTCTGCCTGGGGCCGAGTACGGCCTGCATCGTCGATGGCGCGACCAGCCGGCATATCCCCTCCATCCGTCTGACCGAGGGCAATCTGGTCCAGCTTGGCTATGGGGTTCGCCAGCATCGCATCTGGACTGCCGAAACCGACCTGACCGGTGCGATCGCCGAAGGCATCGCGGGCGACAAGGACCTGACCAAGCAGTTGCTGAAGTCCTGCGGGGTGCCGGTGCCGGACGGCCGCATCGCGGAAAGCCCGGAAGACGCCTGGGAGGCGGCAGAGGAGATCGGCCTGCCGGTCGCGATCAAGCCGGTGGATGGCAACCACGGCCGGGGCGTCTCCCTCGACTTGACCACGCGCGAAGATGTCGAGCGGGCCTATCGACTGGCTTTGCCCGAGGGCAGCGAGGTCATCGTCGAGCGCTATGTGCCGGGCAACGAACACCGGCTGCTGGTGGTCGGCGCGCGCGTCGTCGCGGCGGCGCGCGGCGAGGCGGCCTGGGTGCGGGGCGACGGCCGCTCGACCATCGTCGAACTGATCGACCGC
>JAJZRT010000155.1 GCA_021802595.1 Pseudomonadota bacterium | reverse complement strand
GAAGGCAGCGCCTGCTGCCAAACCTACGCCGGCTCCCGCGCCTGCCCCCGCACCGGCGGTACCGGTCATCAAGCCTTTCGGGCTCTAACAGGTCGGGCACTGCCCAATCTGAAACGGGGGCTTGTCCCCCGTTTTTTTATGGGTGCGCGGCGAACCTGTCCTTCGATTTACCGCGCCGACCCGACACACACCGCCTTCACGACCGTGCCGGGGCCAGGCGACCGCGCACGGCATGCAGCGCGCTCAGCCCCCACGGCAGGCGCATGACCAACAGAAGAATCAGCACCGCCCCGAATATCAGGGGTTGGCTCATGTCTTTCTTCACCAGCCACACATAATGGATCACCCCCAGCAGGGCAATCGGATAAATCAGGCGATGCAACGGCTTCCAGCGGCGGCCGAGGCGACGCATCATGGCGTCGGTCGACGTGGCGGCGAGCGGGACAAGCAGGACAAACGCGGCAAATCCGGCCGTGATGAAGGGACGCTTGACGATGTCCTTGCCGATGGCGGCCAGCTCGAAGAACTGGTCCAGCCAGACATAGGTGAGGGCATGCAGGGCCGCATAGAAAAAGGCGAACAACCCGAGCATGCGCCGGTAGCGGACGAGACCGGCGCGCCCGGTCAGCTGCCGCAACGGCGTGACGGACAGCGTCACCAGCAGCCCGACCAGCGTCCAGGTGCCGGTGGAATGGGTGATGGACTCGATCGGATTCGCCCCCAGACCATCGCTGAAGCCGAGCACGGCCAGCCGAACCAAAGGCAGTAGACATACGGCGAACAGCCAGGATTTCGGGTTACGCAGAACCGCTCCCATCAGAAGAACCTCTGCAAATCCATTCCGCGGTACAGCTGCGCAACCTGGGCGCCATAGCCGTTGAACATCAGCGTATCGCGCTTGAAGAATTCGCCGATGCGGCGTTCCTTCGCCTGGCTCCAGCGGGGATGGTCGACGTGCGGATTGACGTTGGAATAGAAGCCGTATTCCTGCGGCGCGGCACGCATCCATGCCGTCAGCGGCTGCTTGTCGACGAAACGGATCCTGACGATGGACTTGGCGCTCTTGAATCCGTATTTCCAAGGCACCACCAGCCGGATCGGCGCGCCGTTCTGGTTGGGCAGCACTTCGCCGTACAGCCCGACCGCCAGGATCGTCAGCGGGTGCATTGCCTCGTCCATCCGCAGGCCCTCGACATAGGGCCAGTCGAGCACGCGCGAACGCTGCCCCGGCATCTGGCCGGGGTCGTTCAGCGTCACGAACTCGACGTATCTTGCATTGCCGGTCGGGGCCACGCGGCGGATGAGCTCACTCAAGGGATACCCCACCCAGGGAATCACCATCGACCAGCCTTCGACGCAACGCATCCGGTAGACGCGCTCCTCCAGCGGCGCGAGTTTGAGCAGCGCGTCGATGTCGTATACGCCGGGCCTGCCCACCTCGCCTTCGACGGTCACCGTCCATGGTCGGGTTTTCAGGCTGCCGGCGTTTTCCGCGGGATCGCCCTTGCCGGTGCCGAATTCATAGAAGTTGTTGTAGGTGGTCACCGCCCGGTAGGGAGTCTTCGCTTCGCTCAGCGTATAGGCGCCGGGGCGCACGCCGGTCAGCCTGGCCCCCGCCTGCACCTCCGGCGCGAGGCCCAGGGCGGCGCCAGTCGCCAGCGCACCCATGCCTTGCATGAAGCGACGGCGCTCCCGATAGATCTCGGGCGGGGTGATTTCGGAAGAAGGGATGTCGCCGGGTTGACGTATCAGCATGAGAAATCCTGTCGATTAAAGGGAGCGCCTGCCTGGTCGGCCGGGCAGGTCAGCCACATGGGCAATCCACAGGGAAAGTGGACCGGGGCGTGCCCTTTTTGTTTCAGCGCCATCAGGCCGGGTATCCGCCCCACCCTCCCATCCGGAATTGACGAACTCGCCCACCGCCTTGACGAAGCTTCGTCAAGGCAGCCTCCCTCCCCTTTCATCCAGCCGTCACGCGGCCTTGGTTTAATGCGGCTTTCCATACCATCAGGCATCACGGGAGGCTGGCATGAACCCTGCTCAAGTCCTTGTACAAGCAAGACAACAAGGAGATACAGCGATGATCGAACTGGAACCCGGCAATGCCCTGGATATCGCCCTGAAGGAAGATACCCACGGCCGCGACCGCGTGGTGGTGACCCTCGAGGCGCACGGGTGCGAACTCAACCTCACCCCGCATCAGGCTCGCGTCCTGGCGACCGAGCTGATCATGGCGGTCAACCGCGCGGAAGTGCGCGGCAATCTCAAGCACAGCCAGAACAACATGGTACGCGGCACGCCGCCCGCCGAACAGAAGCGCGGCCTGCTCAGCCAGGCCTTTGCCAAATAGATTCAGGCCAGCCGGCTTCGGCTGGACCGGGGTAGCGGGTAACCAGACCCCAACTACCCGATAAGCCGCCTCCGCATTGTCGGAGGTCCGCCATCCATGATAGGGTGGCACTAGGCGCGAAGATTCGTCCTCGCGCCTTTTTATTTTCAATGCCCCCAGCGGGCATCTCCATCATTTTGCGGGAACCAGCATGGCCGTCATCGAACTCACCAAGGACAATTTCGAATCCACCATCAACGGTAACGACGTCGTCGTCGTCGATTTCTGGGCGCCCTGGTGCGGCCCCTGCCGTGGATTCGCGCCGATTTTCGAGGCGGCGTCCGACAAGCATGCCAACATCGTCTTCGCCAAGGTCAACACCGAGGTCGAGCAGGAACTGGCCGGTTACTTCCAGATCCGCTCCATTCCCACACTGATGGTGTTCCGTGAACAGGTCATCCTCTATTCCGAAGCCGGCTCGCTACCCGCCAACGCCCTGGACTCCCTGATCGAACAGGTGATGGGGCTGGACATGGCACAGGTCCACAAGGACATCGCCGAGCAGCAGGCGCAGCAGGGTCAGGCCTGATCGGTCTTGCCGGCCAATAGCTGCCGCAGCAGCGGCAGCGTGATCGGGCGGCGCGTTTCGAGGCCGAACCGGTCCAGCGCTTCCAGCACCCGCAGCAGGCTCTGCATGTCGCGCGCAGTGTGGTTCAACAGATAGTCCGCCACCTGGGGGTCCAGCCGGAACCCCAGGTTGTCCGCATGCTGGGCCAGCGCGGCACGCTTCTCGGCATCGTCCAGCCCATGCAGCTGGAACACTAACCCCCAGCCCAGGCGGGTTCGCAATTCCGGCATCACCGGCAATTCGGCCGGCGCCACACTCCCCGCCGCCAGCCACAGCCCACCCGCCTCGCGTACCCGGTTGAATGCAGCAAACCCGGCATGCTGTTGCGCCTCGTTCCAGGCCTCCACCTGATCCGCGATCACCGCCTGCGCAGCCTGCTGCCCGGTGAGATCGACACTCATCCCGCGTGCCTGGCAGGCATGCGCCCACGCCGCCAGCAGATAGCTCTTGCCGCTGCCCGGCGCGCCCCACAGGTACACCATGCGTTCGGTCGCCGTGCCGTCGAGCATGGCCCGAAGCTGCGCCACCAGCTCGACATTGCGCCCTGCCACGAAGCGGGCGAGTTCGGGCAGGGTGGGGGGGCGAATATCCAGGAGGAGCTGCTGCATGGGGCGCAAGGATAAGGCATAAGCCCCTGCCCGCTCCAGAAGACCGGCGACACCGCCATGTGAAAACGCTCGCCGTGCGGCGCTATACTTGAAAACTTGCCTGTTCAACCCGAGCCGTCCCGATGAGCATTGATTTCCCCGTTCCCGTCAAACCCGTGATCCAGCCGCCTCCTCTGGTGGAGGAAGTGCTGGGCACCGAGGAACGCGAGGCGCTCAAGTCACGCATCAAGGCGTTGATGAAACAGCAGGACGCGGTGCTGGTCGCGCACTACTACACCTCGGCCGACCTGCAGGACCTCGCCGAGGAAACCGGCGGCTGCGTGTCGGACTCGCTGGAGATGGCGCGTTTCGGCCACGCCCATCCGGCGAAAACGCTGATCGTGGCCGGGGTCAAGTTCATGGGCGAGACGGCCAAGATCCTGAATCCCGAGAAACACGTCATCATGCCCGACCTCGCGGCCGACTGTTCGCTCGACCTGGCCTGCCCAGCCGACGAATTCGCCGCCTTCTGCGACGCCCACCCCGACCGGGTCTCGATCGTCTACGCCAATACCAGTGCGGCGGTGAAGGCGCGCGCCGACTGGGTCGTCACCTCCGGCATCGCCGCCAAGATCGTCAAATACCTGCACCAGCAGGGCCACAAGCTCCTGTGGGCACCGGACCGCCATCTCGGCGAGTACGTGCGGCGCATCAGCGGCGCCGACATGCTGCTGTGGCAGGGCTCGTGCGTGGTGCACGAAGCCTTCAAGGCCGAGGCGCTGAAGAAACTGCGCGCCGGCCATCCGAACGCCGCCGTGCTGGTGCACCCCGAGTCGCCGGAAGCGGTGATCGCGCTGGCCGACGTGGTCGGCTCGACCACCCAGCTGATCGAGGCGGTGCGCACCCTGCCCCATCCCGAATTCATCGTTGCCACCGACAACGGCATCTTCCACAAGATGCACGCCGCCGCCCCCGGCAAGATCCTGCTGGAAGCCCCGACTGCGGGCGAAGGGGCGACCTGCCAGTCCTGCGCCCACTGCCCGTGGATGGCGATGAACGGCCTCAGGAAGCTCGCCGCCGTGCTCGAGAAGGGCGGCAACGAAATCCATATCGAGGAATCCATCCGCGCCCGCGCCCGGCTGTCGATCCAGAAAATGCTCGACTTCGCCGCGGCCGAAAAAGCCGGAACCATCCAGTTGGGCGATTAGGCCGACCACCATGGCCGGAACCAGCCTGCTCGCCCTGATTGACGACATCACCAGCATCCTCGACGATGTGTCGGTGCTGACCAAGGTCGCCGCCCGGAAAACCACGGGGGTGCTCGGCGACGATCTGGCGCTGAATGCCCAGCAGGTTGCCGGAGTGAATGCCGAGCGCGAACTGCCGGTCGTGTGGGCGGTGGCAAAGGGCTCGCTCCGCAACAAACTCATCCTCGTCCCCGCTGCGCTCGCCATCAGTGCGCTGGCGCCGTGGGCGATCACGCCGCTCTTGATGCTGGGCGGAGCCTTCCTCTGCTTCGAGGGTTTCGAGAAACTGGCACACGCGTACCTCCACCGCGACGAGGTCGACGCCCATCGAGCCGAACTCGCCCAGGCCCTGGCCGACCCCGCCGTCGATCTGGTGACGCTGGAACAGGACAAGATCAAGGGCGCGATCCGCACCGATTTCATCCTGTCGGCCGAAATCATCGTCATTACGCTGGGTACGGTCGCAACCGTGTCGTTCGGCATGCAGGTCGCGGTGCTGGCCGGCATCGCCATCCTGATGACCCTCGGGGTGTACGGCCTGGTCGCAGCCATCGTCAAGCTCGACGACGCCGGTCTCTACCTCAGCCGGCAACCCGCCCGCCTCGCTCGCTCGCTGGGGCGCGGCATCCTCGCTGCCGCACCGGCCATGATGAAAACGCTTTCGGTGGTCGGCACTGCGGCAATGTTCCTGGTTGGCGGCGGCATCCTGGTCCATGGCATGCCGGGCGTGCACGACATGGTCCATGCCGTCACCCACGCCGTCGAGACCGTACCGGCCATTGGCAGCATGCTGGCCTCTGTCGCGCCGCTGTTCATCGATGCGCTGGCAGGGATCGTTGCGGGCATGCTGATACTGGGCGGCCTGACGGCTGCCCGGCGCCTGTTCCGGTCGTCGGGCCCGCTTACTTGAGGTAAGGCTGGATCAGCTTGCGCACCGGGTCGTAAGCCTGGTCGTCCACGACGACAAAGCCATCGTAGGCATTATCGAACGCTTCCAGCGTGGCACTCCCCTCAGGGCTACTCTTTTTCAAGGCCAGTAGGGCATCGCGCAGCTTGTTGCGCACGGCGACCGGCATGCCGGGATGCACAGCAAAAACATAGGATGGCAGGGGAGGCGTGCTACCGATCGTCACGATGCCCTTGTTCATGAAATCGGCGGCAACGGAGTCTTTCAGGATGCCGCCATCGAAATCCCCGGCCAGTACCGCCTTGGCGATATTGTCATAGTGCTTGAGGTAGGCGTAAGTCGAGAAATCCGTCAGTTTCAGCCCCATCGACTCGACCGCCGCCCTTTGCAGCAAGGCTTTTTCATCGCCGAAGGCAAAGCGCCGGCCTTTGAGGTCATCCGGCGCACCGATGCCCGACCCGGCTTTGACCGCGATGACCAGGGAAAAATGCGGAACCCCCCGGATGGTGGGCGCCACCAGGGGGATGACCCCGTACTTCCTGCGCGCTTCGATGTAGGCCACGGGCGTGAGGTAGGCAATCTGCGTCTGCCCCGTGCCCAGGTCTTCCACGGCGGATCCCAGATTGGGCGACGGCCGGAAGCGGATATTGAGATTGGTGCTCAGCGCAAGATAATTGGTCAGCGCACTCATGCGCCGGATCATCTCGACAGGGATATCCATGGCCACCGAGCCCATCGTGACGTAGGGGGGCTGCACGGCCGGACGGGGTGCGGCCCAGGCCATGCCAGCCGACATGCCCATCAGAAGCGCGGCCAGCAGGGTCCGGCAGGCCAGTTGGGGTTTCATGCGGATTCTCTTTCCTGGAAACGGACAGCCTCGGCATACACGCTGTATCGGTTGCGTCCGCTGTTCTTCGCCTGATAAAGGGCCTTGTCGGCCGCATAGTAGAGCGCCTGCGGTGCCTTCATGGAATCGTTGTACTGCGCAATGCCTACACTGAGGCTGATATCCAGCCTGGTCCCCTCGTAATCGAAAGTGTGCGCCCGCACGCTCTCCAGAAATATCTCGACGAATATTTCGGCTTGCGCCGCATTGGTGTGATACAGCACGATGCCGAATTCATCCCCCCCGAGCCGGGCCGGCAGGTCGGACTTGCGGACATGCAGGCGCATCAGGGTGCCGATATCGCGCAGCACCCCATCCCCGGCGCCGTGGCCGTGGCTGTCGTTGATCTGCTTGAAATGATCGATATCGAACAGCACCAGCGTGATTTCTTCCGCAAAACGCTCGGACTGATGGAACATCCGTGACAGGGTCTCATCGAATTTGCGGCGGTTGGGCAGTTCGGTCAGCCAGTCGGTCGTGGCCATGGTGCTGAGCAAATCAAGCGCATGCTCGAGTTCCCGGGTACGCCCTCCCAGCTGGATGTTCTTTTCGCGCAGTTCCTGGCTGGCAAAATCGATCTTGCTTTGCAGCTTGGTGTGATAACTGGCCAGCGATTTGTTGAGGGTGTTGAACACCGACACCAGCCGCCCGACCTCGTCCCCGCTTTTCACCTCCAGGGTGCGGGCGATGAACGCGTCACCCTTGTCCACCGCTTCCTCCATCGCCGTCGTCAGCTTGCGGATCGGCGAGACGATCCCCCGCGCGGTAAAAAAATAGACGATCAGCCCGAGAATCGCACCAAAGACGACCTGTTCGAGAAATACGCGCCAGTAGAGCGCGTTGAGCGCCTTTTCCAGCGCGTCGGTGGACATGTTGACCGTCACGCCGCCGATGGTTTGGCTGCCGAACAGGATGGGGGACTCAAAACGCTTGTAGGTCCCGGCATCCTCCCCGGTGGCCTGGGCCATCACGCGGCCATGCTGGTTGCGGATGATGACGCGCATCACGCTGGTCTGGTGCGCGACATTGCTGGCCAGGATTTCGAGATTGCCGTAATCGTAGCCGGCAACCAGGGACGCGGCGCCGGAGGCGGTGGCATTGGCAACGCTCTGGCCCGCCTTGTCGATCAATTCGCTGAGCGTGCCGCGCTCGTTCTGCACGCGAACCACGCCAATGGCGGCGGATGTGACCACGACGCCCGCCATGACATAGCCGATGAGTTTGATGCCCAAACCACACTGCAAGTCACTGC
>JAJZRT010000154.1 GCA_021802595.1 Pseudomonadota bacterium | reverse complement strand
GACAGCAGTTCGTGGTTGAGCGCGTCGCCGCGTGCACTGTCGAGGATCAGGGTGTTGCTGGACTCGTTCACCTTGAGCACCGAGGTGACGATGATCTGCCGGCTTGCCGGCAGGTCGAGATTGACCAGCAGTTTGCGTTTCTGGATTGCGCGCAGCAGGAAGAGGATTTCCGTGCGCGAATGCAGGGTAAAACGCGCCAGCAGTGCGTCATGCTCTGCGGAGTTGGGGGCGTTCTGGGTAGAAGAAAACATTCGGATCAGGAATTGTTGTGTGGCAGCGCCGGTTTTTCGGATTCTTCCAGGTGGTAGAGCCAGGCCAGCAGTTCGGCCACTGCAATATACAGCTGCGGCGGTATGTGGCTGTCGAGGTCGATCTGCATCAGCAGTGCCAGCAGTTCGCGCGACTCGTGTACATAGACACCCGAGGCACGCGCTTTCTCGATAATGTTATCGGCAAGAATGCCCCGACCCTTAGCGACCACCCGCGGTGCGCTATCGCCCGTGCGGTAGGCGAGTGCGGCGGCGGCGCGTTGTTTGTCAGGCACCGGCATCGTGCTGCACCGTAAGACTCTGGAGGGTGCAGCCCGCCGTGGCCAGCTGTTGGGCCAGCTGGCCCTGGTTGCGTTGCAGCAGGGTTTCGACGCCGGGCTGCTCCGGAATCATCCGGATGCTGAATGCCCGCCTCGCATCGAGCTTGATATGCACGGTCAGCGTGCCGAGTTGCGGCAGGCTCAGCTTGAGCCGGGATTCCCAGCCCGTGCCGGCATCGTCCGGGGCGCCGACGTTCGCATGGCCCGGCTCCGCATCGGTTTCCTGGCGCAGGTGCCACTCCAGCGGCTGGCCCGGCCATACCTCCCCGCGCCAGACGAATTGCGGCGATTCCAGCACCTGCAGTTGCTGCGACAGCAGGGCGTGCATGGGATTGAGCGGCTTCTGGTCAGGGGCGCCGGCCGGGCTGGTCGCGTCGGGCAGGGCCAGCGCGCCGACAGGAGCGGCCGGGGCGCGTGCGGAATCGGTCGCGGCGAGCCGGTTCTGCGGCTCCTGCATCAGACCGTCCAGACTGTCCTGGCCGACCGCCCAGTCGGCCAGGTGGGATTCATAGAACAGGCCGCTGCGGACCACCGCGGTGCGCAGTGCGAGCGCCAGTTCCGCGGGCTGGGCGACGGGCCGGTCGAGCAGGGGGGCCGGTGGCGTCAGTGTGGGCAGAATGCGTTCGGGCACGCGCTGCATCAGCTCGCTCAGCATGCGTGCGGTCTGGCTCAACTGCGGCCGTTCGCTGGCGGTGGTCTCGGGCGTTTCGAGCAGAAACACCGGCTGTGGCATATGGCCGGCAAAGCGAAGGCGCAGGGTGTCGCCGGGGGCTGTTTGCGGGGGCAGGCGCATCGCGATGGTCTGCCCCTCGATCTCAACCAGCGCCATGCCCTTGGCCAGGCTTTTCACCAGGCCAGCCACCGTCTGCCCGACAGGCAGACGTTCGAACGCCGTGCGTGGTGCGGACTGGTCGCGTTCGGTGGCGTTCTGTACCGGCTGTACGGGCGCCAGCCCGGACACAGGCCGGCCCGTGGTGTCCGGCGTGAGCGGGACATCCAGGATGCGGGCCATGTACTGAACCGGGATCATGAGAGGCGGACGTCAGGTCCGCCGTGCTCCGTAGGCTTCAATGCCGCGCTGGTTGGTGCGCATCAGGTGAAGCCGCTGCTGCAGTTCGTTCAGGCGCGGTTCGGTCAATGCGCGGATCTGGGCGTCGTTCTGCAGGATGGTGCGGATGATCGCGATCTTGGCGCGCTGTTCGTTCTCGCTCATCTTCACCGGTGCCGCCTGCATCAGATTGCCGACGTGGCCTTGGCAGCGCTGCTCCAGCGCGGCCAGATGGTCCCATTCGCCCTGGCGGGCGGCGTTCAGCATGGTGCCGGTCAGTTCGGAGAGCGATTCGTAGGTGGCGAGCATTTCGTTGCTGGTCATGAGGGGCTCCGATTCAGGCAGCGACAGGTTGGTAGGTCGATTGGGGCGCGGTGCGGCCGGCAGGGGCGATCTGCAGCCAGGCGCCATGAAGCTCGCGCAGCAGACCCAGCACTTCTTCCAGCGGGGCGGTCTGGTTGTTGAGGTGGGCGAGCATCAGGCGCTTGTTCATGTAGTCGTAGAGGGAATCCAGTTGCTGCGCGATGTCGCCCCCTTGCTTGAGATCGAGCGCGGCGCGCAGGCCTTCCAGAAGGATGGCGCTGGCCTGGGAGATGGCTGCTGATTTTTTGGCCAGGTCGCCTTCGTGGATGTGCTTGATCGCCTTTCGCACGGCGAGTTCGGCGCCTTCGTACAGCATGACGATCAACTGGTGGGGGCTGGCGGCGAGCACGCCGGTTTCCAGGCCGACGTTGGCATACGAATGGGCGGCGTTTCTGGAATTCGAATACACGTTTCTCTCCTCGTTTATTTAATTTACTTGGTGTTGCTGCTGGCCAGTTGCTGGGTCAGATAAGTGCTGGTGGCGTTCATGCTGCTCAGCAGGAGATTCAGGTTGGTGTATTCGGCGGTGTATTTCTTCTGCAGCGCCGTCATCCGGTTTTCCAGCCTGCCGATTTCTGTATTGCGGCTCTTGATCGAGTCGTTAAGACTCTGGGTGCGCGTGTCGATCAGGCCGCCGGGGTCGAGCGTGGACTTGGCCCAGGCCTGCAACCGGGTGGCATAACCAGTCGACGACGAGAACAAGTTGGTTACGTCGCTGAAATTGGCCGAGATGGCGTTGTCGAGTGCGCTGCTATCCAGCTTCAGCGAACCGTCGCTCTGGAATGCGATGCCGACCTGGGTAAGCGAGGTCAGGGTGCCGCCGGTTGCGGGCGTGTTGAAGATGCTACGCAACTGGTCCTGCATGGTGCGCAAGGTGCCGTCTCCGGCCAAGGCCCCCCCCGCGGCGGTGGTGGTGCCGTAGGCGGAGCGGGATTTGATCTGACTGGCCAGGGCGTTGTAAGCATCGACGAAACCGGACGCCGCGCTGTTTATTGCAGTGATGTCGCGCGCAACCGACAAGCTGGCCGGCGTGGCGGTGGTGTTCTTGAGTGTCAGCGTGACGCCTTGGATGGCTCCGCTGACGGTGTTGGACGCGCTGGTGATCGCGATGCCGTTCACCGTGAGGCTGGCGTTCCGGGCGGCCAGGGTCTGGGTCAGGTTTTGCGTACCGGCAGGGTTATAGGCCAACAGGCTGTCGATGGCGGCGTCGCCGCCGCTGGTGGTGATCTTGAGACTGTTGCTGACGCCGGAACTGGTCGAGCTCAGCGCGAGATGGTAGGGCGTGCCGCTGCCGTCGTTGACGATGGTCGCGGTGACGCCCATGGCGGCGGCATTGATCGCGTCGCGGATGCCTGCCAGGGTGTTGTTGGTGCTGTCGATGGTGATGCTCTTGGTGCCGCTGCCGTTGGACGTAAAGCTCGCGCCGCTGTACACCCCGTTGGTCAGGGTGCCGCCGCTGATGGTGCCGAAATCGAACGTGACCGTGGTGGCCGTTCCGGTGCCGATGGCGGCGGACGTGCTGGTTTGTCCTGCGGCGACCAGGTTTTGCGACTGCGCCAGCTGGCTCACGTTCACGGCATAGGTGCCGGGCACCGCGGTGCTGTCCGCCGTGGCGGAGAATATGCTGGGATCGGATGGCGTGGCGGAAAGCTTCTGCAGGCTGGCGCTCAGCGCACCTGCCGCGGTTTGAAAGCTCGATACCAGGCTGCTGAGCGTGCCGAAGGAGGAGATCTTGGCCTGGTAGTCGGTGATCTGGGTGTTGAGCTTGTCGATGGGCCGGCGCTCGACGGCCATCAGTTGCGAGACCAGAGTGGGGACATCGAGTGCGGTCGAGGTCGACGAAGTAATGGCCATGATGGACCTCCTGGCTCAAGCCTTTTGTTTCAGCAGCAGACCCTGCTGGAATTGTTCGATTTCACGCGAGATTGCCAGGGTTTGTTCGGATGGAAACTGGCGAATCAACTGGCCCGTGCTGGTGTCCACCATCTTGACCACGATTTTCTGGCTGTCGGTGTCCACGCTGAATTCCAGGTTCTGGTTCGATTGCTGCATGGCTTTGTTGAGCGTTGCCACGGCTTTGTTGAGATCTTCCGCGGCAATCTGCCGAGGAACGGCTGGCGTCGCTGCAACAGCCCTGGGTTCGGTACCGCCGGTACCATTGCTGCGCGCAGCCGGGAGTGCGGCCTGATTCATGAGAGGGGTATTCTGGATAATCATCGCGATATCCTTCCTGTCAAAACCCCAACCGGCCGTTCCGCATCCGGTTGGGGGCTCCTGTTAGTTGACCGCTTAGCGCAGCAAGGTCAGCACGGATTGCGGGTTCTGGTTGGCCTGCGCCAGGACCGCGGTGCCTGCCTGTTGCAGGATGTTGTTCTTGGCTTGCGCTGCCGTTTCGGCGGCGTAGTCGGTGTCCATGACGCGGCTGTAGGAGGCCGAGAAGTTCACCGACGCGGTCTGCAAGCTGGCCACGGCGGACGAAAGCGCTGCCATGTCGGCGCCGTACTTGGCGCGGGCGGAGCCGATATTGGTCAGTTCGGTGTCGAACGCGGCAAGGTTGGAGAAAGCAGTCGCAGATGTGAACGCGGTCCCGGAAGCGCCGGCCGTGCCGCCGTTCGCATCGACCACCACGCCAACGCTGTTGGTAGTTAAACCGGAAATACGGGTATTTTCAGCGATGAGCGCGGTTGCTTCCGAATTGGAGACGGCGCCGGTCTGAACATAAATTTCGCGCAGGCGCTGGGTGTTTTCAGTGACCTGGGCGAGGTAGCCGTCATTGATTTGCGCTTTGGAGATCCCATCGTTGGCGTTGCGAATATTCATGTTCGCGCCGCGAATCTTGGAATCAAAGCTGGTGGCAATGGACAGGCCGGTCGCATCGTCCTTGGAACTGTTGATACGCAGACCGGAAGACAGGCGTTCCTGAGCGGTATGCAGGGCGATCGCCGACCTGTTCAGCGCAGCGCCGGCAAACAGGGCGGATACGTTGGTGTTGATTACTTGTGCCATGATGTTTCTCCTTTAGTGGGTCGATTGATTCGGCTTTCATGCCCCGAGGGGGTGCTGGTGCCGTCAACGTTGGTCTGGCCGCTGGGGCTGCATGAACCGCCGTTGTGTGAGGAATCGTCGGGGGTGGGAGAAAGTTAAGGCTCCTGCTTCAAAAATCTGCATGATCGTCATTCCGAGGCCTGCACAGGCGATTCCGGGGCCAGGCACACGCGGTTCTTGCCGGTCTGCTTGGCCTGGTACATCGCGGTGTCGGCGCGGACGATGCTGGCGTCCTGCGATTCGCCGGGCATGCGTTCGGCGACGCCGGCGCTGAAGGTGATCAACACCTTTTCGTTGTTGTCGAGGAAGTATTTCTTGGTGAGGCTGCGCTGCAGGCGGGTGATGATCTGTGCGGCTTCGTGGAGCGGCGTGTTGGGGAGGATGATGAGGAATTCCTCGCCGCCCAGGCGCGCGATGTGGTCAGTGAGGCGGAGTTCCTCCTTGGCCACCTTGACCAGATGGATCAGGGCTTCGTCACCGGTCTGGTGGCCACGGGCGTCGTTCAGCGCCTTGAAGTTGTCGACGTCGAGCACGGCGATGCTGAAGGGCGTGTTGTAGCGGTCGGCGCGCGAGGCTTCGCGTGCGAATTCGTCGTCCAGGCCGCGCCGGTTGAGGCTGTGCGTCATCGGGTCTTCGCGGACCAGCGCGCTCATCTGGGCGAGTTCGTTTTCGAGCTGCTTGATGCGGTCTTCGGCCTGCAGGGCGGTGTCGCGTTCCTCGACCAGTTGCTCGTGGGCGCGCCGGGTTTCCACCTGGGTCGCGCGGGTCTCTTCAAGCAGGGTCTCGAGAATGCGGTTCAGCTCCAGCACGTCTTCGGTGTTGCTGATGCGCTCGATGTGGGAGGCGATCTTGCTCTGGTATTCATCGCTGGCCGCCACGACATCGCTCATGCGGCTGACGAAGGTGGTCATGGTGGCCTTGAGGGTGGCGGTGGCTTCGCGCAGGCCGTGTTTGACCATGCTTTGCTTGAAGATGACATCCTTGAGCCGTTTTTCCGCCTCCTGCAGCGCCGGGATCCTGAGCGGGCCGGTAATGACCTTCTGTACCAGGTCGAGCTGGCCGCGCAGCCAGGTATCGTCGTCGAGCAGTTCGCCGATGTTTTCCACCAGCAGCAGCAGGATGCGCTTGAGCATTTCCTGCTGCTGCTGGACGTCCGGCGCCTGCATCTCGATGCTGACCCACAGGGATTTCAGCCCGGAGGCGGCATTGCGCAGAGTGGCGGCGCTGTTGGCTTCGCGCACGGCGACGGCGAGCTCCTGGGCCTTCTCTGCCAGGCGCGGGCTGTGCGCCAGCTGGGTGACGACGCCGAATTCCAGGGTTTTGGCCAGCAGATCGCGTAGCAGGGCCGGGGTATCTCCGCCTCCCCCGCTGCTTTCACCCTGTTGCTTGAGCTGCAGGGTGATCTGGCCCAGCTGCCTGCGGCATTGCGCCCAGTCGCTCTTGCGGATGGCCTGGTTCAGGATTTCCACGGGAGCAGACAGTTCAGGGTGATGCAGGTTGAGATCCATCACCAGGCCGGACAAGGCGCTGGCAGCCGTGGCGGCCGTGGCAGACGGGGCTGCCTGGGGGCCGGGCACGCCGACGATTTCCTCGTACAGCGTCTGGTAGTTGTCCGGGGTGGGGGGGATCCGGCGCATGGCGAGGCGGCGCAGGGTTTCGCGCGCGACCTCGGTCGGGTTGGCAAGATTGATTCTATCGGTTGGCTCAGCCATGTCGGCGCTCAGACCCGGGAAAGGCATTGACTATGCCTCGCATGGTAGGGCTGGGGCCGATGGGGTGAAGGGTGGATTAGGGCGGTAAAACCCCGGTATTTCCGAAGACAGCTGCAAGTTTCGAGTTACACGTTGCAAGGAAAAACTTGAAACTTGCAGCTTGTGACTTGCAGCTCAGTCCAGCAGCCCGTGCTTGATGGCGTAATGCGTCAGTTCCGCATTGTTTTTCATCTGCATTTTCTGCAGCAGGCGGGTGCGGTACATGCTGATGGTCTTGACCGAGAGGGCGAGCTTGTCGGCGATGGCGGTGACGGTAAGGCCCGAGGCGATCATGCACAGGGTCTGGTATTCGCGGTTGGACAGGGCTTCGTGCGGCAGGCCGGCGCGTTCGCCGCTGACCTGGCTGGCGAGTTCCTGGGCGACTTCGGGGCTGATGTATTTCTTGCCCGAGGCCACCAGGCGGATGGCGCCGACCAGCTGGTCGGGCGCACTCTGCTTGTTCAGATAGCCCGCCGCGCCGGATTTCAGCGCCCGCACCGCATACTGGGTTTCCCGGTACATGGAGAGCATCAGCACCTTGATGCCGGGATGCTCCTTTTTCAAGAGTTCCAGCGTTTCCAGGCCGTTGCGGTCGGGCATGGAGATATCCATCAGCACCAGGTCCCACGGCTCCTGCCGCGCCAGCTGCAGGGCGCGGCTGGAACAGTCCGCCTCGCCGGCCACCACGATGTCCTCGACATCGGCCAGGATCAGCTTGAGTCCCTCACGGACGATGGCGTGGTCGTCCACGATGAGGATGCGATAGGGTTTTGCTGCCGCCACGAACGTTCTCTGCTGGGTGTAGGGCTGGATTATGCCGTCATTTCGCCGTATCGGACACGGCAACGGAAAGCGGGATGCGCAGGCAGACCCGGGTTCCCTGCCGTTTGGCGGGCTGCACGGTGAGTTCGCCACCCAGCGCCGCCGCGCGCTCGGACATGCCGAGTATGCCGAAACCGGGCCTCTCGCCGCGCGCGGGCTGGAGACCGCGGCCATTGTCGGTGAGCGTGATCCACAGGCTGTCCGGTTCCCGCACCAGCTTG
>JAJZRT010000153.1 GCA_021802595.1 Pseudomonadota bacterium | reverse complement strand
TCTGTGATGATTCAGCCACACCTGCGTCCCCGCGCCCGGCAGGTAATCCAGTTGGATGACGCTGCCCTTGGGGAAGCTGCCCATGTGGTGGATGAGGTCGAGAAACTGTTCCACCTGCCCCTGAATGGCCGCCAGGGTCTGTGGGCTGTTGTTGGCATCCAGCCCGCGCTTGAGGAGTTCCACGTTGTGGTCGGCGGATACGTCATGCAGCAGGGTGATGCGCACTTGCCGCGGTATGTCGCGAGCCAACACTGAGCGCGCGTCATGCGTGGGCTCGGGCAGGTAGAGCGCCAGCACATAGAAATCGAACATCAGGAAACTACGCAGGCCGGCGCCGTTGAGCACGAGATGGGAATCACCTTGGCGGGCCTGCTCGGCCACCTTCACGCCTGCCAGGTCGAAAGCGTGCGCCGGCCCGGTCAAGGCCAGGAAGAAGAGCACGCTCGCACGGGCAAGTGAAGGGAGGCGCATAGTGATCGAACAAGGCGGATGGAGTCGCCTGGGTGAGTGTACGAATTCGCCCTTGTTCGCGCCAGCACGATACAGGGCACTCCTTTTTTTACGGCGCTTTTTTCCCTCGGCTGTAGCCCGAACGGACTAGGCCGCAAGGGGGCATGCCGCCCTTGCCCGTCATAAATCTTCTTTAAGCTTGCACCCCAGGAAGAGAGCCCGAGCCCGCGAAGAGGCATGGGTAAGCAACGCCCGCATGCGCGGGCCTTTTGTCTTTGGGCGGAGTCCGCCCCTGCGAGCCCAAGAGAGAACCGTTCGATGAAGCGCCTGCTGGCCCTGCTCCTGTGCCTGCTGCACCCGCCCTGCTGGGCGGAGGATGCACACGCCGGGCCGAATCCGGCGCAGCAGGGGAGCGGGCGGCACGGTGCGGTGTTCGATGTGATGGAGTACGACGTCGCCGGCAACACCGTATTGACCCAGTTGGCCATCGAACAGGCGGTCTACCCCTACCTGGGGCCGGGCAAGACCATTGCCGATGTTGACCAGGCGCGCGCCGCGCTGGAGCGCGCCTACCACAAGGCAGGCTACAACACGGTGTACGTGGACATCCCCGAGCAAAGCGTGAGCGACGGCGTGGTGGTACTGAAGGTCACCGAGGGCCGCGTGGAAAAGGTCCGCGTCAATGGTTCGCGTTATTACTCCCAGGGCCGCATCCTCGCCCAGATCCCGGAATTCGCGCCGGGCAAGGTGCCGTATTTCCCGGCGGTTCAACAAGAGCTGGCGGCGGTGAACCGGGCACCGGGGCGCCAGGTGCTGCCGGTGCTCAAGCCCGGTGCGATGCCCGGCACGCTGGACGTCAACCTGGACGTCAACGATCAATCGCCTTTGCATGGCAACCTGGAACTCAACAATTACTACAGCCCTAACACCCGGCCGCTGCGACTGTCCGGCTCGCTCGAATACGACAACCTGTGGCAGCGCGAGCACCGCCTCAGCGTCCAGTTCCAGACCAGCCCGCAGGACACCAGCCAGGTGCGCACCTACTCGCTGTCCTATGTGATTCCTTTTGCTCAGGGCCGCGACAACCTGGCCTTGTACTACCTGCGCTCCAACAGCAACGTAGGCGCCCTGGGCGGCATCACCGTGCTGGGGCGCGGCGACATTCTGGGGGCGCGCTACCTCATGCCGCTGCCGCCCAAGGGGAGCTACACCCACATGCTTTCGCTGGGCGCGGACTACAAGCATTTCACCCAGAACATCGTCCTGCCGGGTGCCCCGGCAGTGGATACGCCCATCACCTATTTGCCACTGTCGCTGCAGTATTCCGGCACCCACAGGGACGGCGGCGGCACCACCCAGGTCGGCATGGGCCTGAGCTTCGCCATACGCGGCGGCGTGGACAAGAACGTCGATTGCTACGGCCAGACCGTCAACCAGTTTGAGTGCAACCGCTACGGTGCCAAGTCCAACTACATGGTGCTGAAGCCCAGCCTGACGCGCCTGCAGAAACTGCCGGCCGGATTCATGCTCAGGGCTGGCATCGACGGCCAGATTGCCAGCGGGCCGCTGGTGAGCAACGAACAGTTCTCGGCGGGCGGTGCCGGCAGCGTGCGCGGCTATCTGGAATCGGAAGCGCTGGGCGACGACGGTGTGCATGGCGTGCTGGAATTCTCCAGCCCCAGCCTTGCAGGCAAGACAACGCATCTCGACAGCCTGATCCTGCTCGCCTTCCTCGAAGGGGCGCATGTGCGGCTGCGCCGGCCGCTGGCCTCGCAACAGCCCGACACCAGCCTCGCCAGCAGCGGCCTGGGCCTGCGCATGGCCGCCCTGAAAGGCATGGACCTCGGGGCGGACGTGGCTTGGCCCATGATCTCCACGGCATACACCCGGGCCGGCCGGCCGCGGGTGGATTTCCGCTGGGCTTACCAGTTCTAGCGCGCCATGGCCAAAGCTTCTTTCCGCCGACCGAAGACGCTGCGCCGCGCGCGCTTCCAGCCTCGTTTCCTGGGCCTGGGTGGCGGCCCGGGCCGCGCGCTCGCGAGCACCGCGGTATTGGCCTTGTCCGGCGTCCTGGTGTGTTCGCTGCCGCACAGCGCCCAGGCGGCGCCGCCCATGCCGCTGCCGAACGCCCTGCCGCAACCCTGCGCCGCCGGGGGCTGCGGAGGGAACGCCTTCGTGCAAAGCGGCGCAGCGTCCACAGTCACGGCCCCCAACAGCCTCACCATCAATCAAACGAGCCAGGCGGCCATCCTCAACTGGCAGAGCTTCAACATCGGCAGGAACGCCACGGTGAAGTTCAATCAGCCGGGCAACGGTGCGGCGCTCAACCGCATCTGGGACGCCAATCCCAGCCAGATCTACGGGGCGCTCAAGGCCACGGGGCAGATCTATCTCATCAACCAGAACGGCATCCTCTTCGGCCAGGGCGCGCAGGTGGACGTGGGCGGCCTGGTGGCGTCCAGCCTGGACATCAAGAACAGCCGCTTCCTCCAGGGCTTGCTCACCGACACCCAGGGCAATCCCGCCTTCTGCAACGATGCACCCTGCAGCGACGGCGGCTTCGGCGCCACCGGCAACGTCAACGGCTTCGTGGTGGTGGCGCAGAAGACCCGCATCACCACGGCAGATGGCGGCAGCGTGCTGCTGCTGGCCCCTGTGGTGGAAAACTCCGGCTCGATCCAGACGCCCGGCGGCCAGGCCATCCTCGCCGCCGGCAACCGCGTCTATCTGCAGGCGAGCCAGGATCCCAATCTGCGGGGCATTCTGGTGGAGGTGGACAACAACGCCGCTGCCAGCCAGGGGCGCGACGCCCTGCTGTACGACCCCAACAATCCCAATAACGCCGGCAGCAAGGCGGTGCAGCACGATGTCAACGGCACGGTCAGCAATGTCGCTGGCGGCGACATCGAGGCCGCGCGCGGCAACGTCACCATGATGGGATACGCCGTCAACCAGGCCGGCCGCGTCTCGGCGACCACGACGGTGGATCAGAACGGTTCCATCAAGCTGGAGGCACGCTACAACGTCACGCCAGTGTCCAACAACCTGGTGAGCGGCACCTCGGACATACGCGCCACCGCCACAGGCACGGTGACGCTCGCTGCCGGCAGCGTCACCGAAGTGCTGCCGGAAACGTCCGATCCGACGACCTCGACGGACGATCAGGCGTTCAATCCGTCCCGCGTCGAAGTCATGGGGCAGAACGTCACTCTGCAAGGCGGCAGCCGCATCACCGCACCTGGCGGCGTGGTGACGTTGGCCGCACTGTCCTCCATCAACACCGCTGCACCCCTGGCCAACAACGCCAACCCCTACCAGGACATTTACAAGGGCAACGCGCTCAGCGCCTTCCTCAACCCGGGCTATCTTCCCAATCAGGGCTCCAGCGCCCATCCCACGCAGGCGCGGGTATATGTCGACAGCGGTGCAACCGTTGACGTCTCCGGCACGCCGCTGGTCTATGTGCCGGTGGCCCGTAACGTCATTCCGGTGACCCTGCGCGGCACGGAACTGGCGGGCTCGCCGATGCAGGTGAACGGTCCTCTCTATGGTCAGACCGTCTACGTCGATATCCGCCAGGGCGCGCCGCTGGCCAATTACGCTGCCGAGGAAGCGGGCATCGCCCGCACCGTCGCAGAGCGCACCAGCGCCGGCGGTACGGTGAATCTGTTTTCCACCGGCGATGCCATCGTCAGGGCAGGCGCCACGGTTAATCTTTCCGGCGGCCAGCTGGTGTACACGCCCGGCCTGGTCCACGACCCCAGCGTGCTGCTGGCGCAGAACGGGCAGAAGTACAACATCGCCCAGGCGCCCGCATCCATTGCCTATCAGAGCGTGGGCGACAGCTACACCGTCACCAGCAACAAATGGGGTGTCACGCAGAGCTGGTATCTGCTTTCCTCCAATGTCGGCGGGCACTGGGAGAACGGCTACACGGAGGGCCGGCCTGCGGGCGTTTTAAACATCGAAGCGCCCGCGGCGAGTATCGACACCGGCGCCCTGATCGCGCGCACCACGTCCGGCATCTACCAGCGCCAGCCGTATTCCGCGCCGCCAGCGGCCCTGGGCACTGGGTTGCCCCAGTACAAGGACAGATGGACTCATCTGCCCGAGGGCGGCACGGCGAGCTTCGGCAACGGCCAGGCCCTGGCCAGCAACGGCCTCACCGACTACGGGCTCAACCAGCCTGTCGCGCTGCAAGGCAACACGCCTGCGGCACCTGCCGCCGATGCGCCCATGCTGACTTCCTCCGCGCCGCTGACGCTTGATCCCGGTGCGCTGGGTGCCAACGGCTTCACCAATCTGAACCTCTACACCAACCAGGCGCTCTCCATGCCTGCCGGCGAGACGCTGGATTTGGGCCCCGGCGGCATGGCAAATTTCACGGCGGGCAAGATGGACGTCGCCGGCCGCTTCGTGCTGCCGGGCGGCAACGTCCGTCTGGCGACGGCCGTGACGACCGCGTACCCCACCGGCGGCGCGTTGAATTTCTCCGGCGATGTCGCGGCCCAAGGACTGTGGGTGAACGACCTGCTCACTCAGCAAACGGGCATCACCCCCACCAACCCCGTGGTTCTCAACGGCGGCCAGGTCAGCTTCGTTTCCTCCGGCACGCTGGATGTAAGCGACCAGGCCCGCATCGACGTGTCCGGCGGCGCCTGGCTGACGGGAACCAACAAGCTGCAGGGCGGCAAGGGCGGCAGCATCAGCCTCAAGACGGCTGACAACCTGTATTACCCCAGCCTCACGCTGGGCGCCGCCGCGACTCTCCTCGGGTATGGCGTCATGGGCAGCAGCGCGCCGGGTGCGGGCGGCAGCCTGAGCCTCACATCCGACAACCTCCTGCTCGGCAGCGGCGCCGGGCCCTTCGGCACATCGCCCGATTTTTTTACTCGCGGCGGCTTCACCAACTACAGTCTGACTGATGCCTCGGCGGGCGGGACGTCGCTGGTGCTAAGCCAGGATCTGGCGCCGCGCGCGGACGTGCTGCAGGTGGACCCGAGCACGGCGCGCGCGGTGCCGGGGGGAGATCTCGCAGCCGTGGGCCAGCCATACGCCCTGCCCGACTATCTGCGCGCGCCGGCGAATCTGAGCATCGCGTCCAAGAATGGCAGCATCGAAGTCGCGCCCGAGACGACCCTCAGCGTGGACGTCGGCGGCAAGATCAGCCTGAGTGCCAAGAACCAGCTGCGCATCTTCGGCACGCTGGATGCGCCCGCAGGCCAGATCAAGCTCACACTGCTGACTACCGCCAACGATTCCTACAATCCCGCCGCCTACATCTGGCTGGGGGGCCAGTCGCAGTTGCTGAGCCGCGGCGTGCTGGTGAGCCAGCCCAACGACGTCGGACTTGCCCTGGGGCAGGTGAAAGCGGGCGGCAGCGTTCAGCTCGACGGCGGTTTCGGCGCCATCGTGGGCCAGGCCGGCTCGCTCATCGATGTCAGCGGCGCCAGCGCGGCACTCGACGTGCCCGCACCCACCGGGCTGGGTCTGCAGCACACCGATGTGGCAAGCAATGCCGGCAGCGTCAGCGCAAACGCGACCGAAGGGGTGTTTATCGACAGCACGCTGGCGGCCCAGCCGGGCGGAACAGATGCGGCGGGCGGCAGCTTCAGCCTGACGATGAACCGGGGAGTGGGGTTCAGCTATTCGGACAGCCCCAGCTTTCCGAACGCTCCGCGCGTCATCCACGTCCAGGATGGCGGCGGCTCCGTTCCGGCAGGGCTGAGCGTCGGCCAGCCGCTGCCTGCAGCCAGCGATGGTCAGGGCTATGTCTCCGCAAACATGCTCAGGGCCGGCGGCTTCGATCAGGTTTCCCTCGCCAGCCAGGATCGCATCGACCTGGCAAATACCACGCCCCTGCAGACCCGGCGCAGCGTGTCCTTGAATGCTCCCGTCATCGACGTGGCCGGCGACGCCGCCATCGAGTCCGCCTACGTGAGCCTGGGCAACAACGATCCGCTAAACCAGCCAGCCACAGCACCTCAGGCGGGCAGCGGGCAGCTCGACGTCCACGCCGGGCTCATCGACTTGTGGGGCACGTTCAGCCTGTCGGGGGTTGCGCAAACGAATCTCTACGCGGACGGAGACATTCGCCTGAACGGCGTGCTCGATCAGAATGCCGGCCCCAACGCATTGCCCACGGCGAGCCCGGGCGTATATGTGAGCTATGTCGGCGCGCTGACGTCCACCGGCAATCTGGACTTGAGTGCCGCCCAAATCTATCCGACCACGCTCAGCCAATACCGCTTGGCCGTGCAGGACGGTAGCGGCCAAGCTGCGGGCCACATCGGCTTCCATGCAACCGGCGGCGCCACGCCGGTCCTGTCCGCGGGCGGCCGGTTGCAGGTTTCGGCCGCCCAGATCGAGCAGGCAGGCGTGGTCAAGGCGCCGTTGGGCAGCGTGGAGTTGGATGCCGCGCAGAGCCTGGATCTCGCGCCCGGCAGCCTCACTTCCGTTTCCGGCGAGAACCAGACCATCCCGTTCGGCAGCTTCACTTCGAACACCTGGACGTACAACGGCGGGATCGTCAGCACGGACAACCTGCCGCAGAAATCGGTGGTGCTGCGCAGCAATCATCTGACCCTGCAAAGCGGCGCCACGGCCGACATTTCCGGTGGCGGCGAACTCTATGCCTACGAGTATGTGGCTGGCCCGCCGGGATCGCAGGATGTGCTGGCGGGAAACAGCTACGCCATCCTGCCCGGCCTTGGTTCCCGCTATGCGCCGTATGACCCGCAATATTCCGCGAGTGCGCCGGTGGACTCCGGCGCCAGTGTCTACCTGGCCGGCGGCGCGGGCCTCGCCCCCGGCTACTACACGCTGCTGCCGGCCCGCTATGCGCTCCTGCCCGGCGCCTATCTCGTGACGCCGGTGGCCGGCTACGCGAATCTGCAACCGGGACTGAACGTGGCGCAGCCCGACGGCACCACGATCATTGCGGGCAAGAACGCGAGCGTCGTCGCGGCCTCACCAGGTTCGGGCGGCCAGATGAATTTCGGCTACACGGCCGACGCCCTCTGGTCGGGCTTTGACGTAGCCCCGGGCATCTGGGCGCGCGGGCAATCCAGCTACATCGACCACTATGCCAGCGCCACCTTCGCCGCGGCGGCCCAGGCCGCGGGCGCGGCAACGCCGCGGCTGCCCGTAGACGCCGGCCAGCTCGTCTTCGCCACCACGGGAAGCGGCGCGAACATGGATCTCAAGGGCAATGTGCTTGCCGCCAGCGCCCATGGCAGCGGAGGCGCCGTCGACATCGACAGCGCCGGCCAGAACATACGCATCGTCTCGGCGCCGGACGCTGCCGATACCACCTCGCTGCAACTCAGTGCCTCCGACCTCAACCGCTGGGGTGCGGAAAGCCTGCTCATCGGCGGGCAGCGCAGTTTCTCTCCAGCGGGCGTGA
>JAJZRT010000152.1 GCA_021802595.1 Pseudomonadota bacterium | reverse complement strand
GGCAATTGGCTGAGTGGCGTCCGGCTGAACCGGACCACATCTACCTGGTCGTGTTCAGCTCGCTGTTTCCCAGCGCGGCGCGTCCCGGTGCCGGCCTGTTCATCCGCGAGCGCATGTTTCGCGTGGCGCAGCACCGGCCGCTCGCCGTGGTCTCGCCGCAGCCCTGGTTCCCCGGCCAGTCGCTGATCCGACATCTGCGCCCCGGCTACCGTCCGCAGGCGCCAGCGTTCGAAGTCCAGCAGGGCATCCGCGTCTACCACCCGCGCTTCCTGTCGGTGCCCGGCCTGCTGCGGCAGTTCGACGGCTGGTCGATGGCGCTGGGCAGTTTCCTCCTGCTGCGCCGACTCAAGGCAGAGGGGGCGCGCCTGATCGACGCGCACTTCGCCTACCCGGATGGCGAAGCTGCGACCCGGCTGGGGCAGTGGTTCGGTCTGCCGGTGACGATCACCTTGCGCGGAACGGAAGTGCCGCACAGCCACAACTCCATACTGCGTCCGCGTCTGGCGCGTGCACTCAAAGCCGCCGCGCGGGTGTTCTCGGTCTCCGCTTCCCTGCGCCGGCTGGCGCTTGAACTCGGGGTGGCCGAAGAGAGAACCGAGGTTGTCGGCAACGGCGTCGATACGGCGCGGTTTTATCCGGTCGAGCGCACGGCCGCACGGAGCCGCTATGGTCTCCCGGAAAACGCACAAATCCTGGTCTCGGTGGGGGCCCTGGTCGAGCGCAAGGGCATGCATCGCGTCATAGACTGCCTGCCGGCGCTGATCGAACGCCACCCTGGTCTGCATTACGTCATTGTCGGCGGCGGTAGTCCGGAAGGCGACATGCGCACCGAACTCGACGCCCACGTGACGCGGCTGGGGCTGGGGGAGCGCGTGCATTTCCTCGGATCGTTGCCGCCCGACGAACTTAAATGGGCGCTGTCTGCATCCGACGTCTTTGTTCTCGCCACCCGCAACGAAGGCTGGGCCAATGTGTTTCTCGAGGCCATGGCCTGCGGACTGCCGGTTGTCACGACCGATGTTGGCGGCAACATGGAAGTGGTCTGCCGCGACGAGCTTGGCAGCATCGTGCCGTTCGGCGATGCCGTCGCCTTGCAGCAGGCGCTGGAGAATGCACTCTCCAGAAACTGGGATCGTGCGGCGATTATCGAGTACGCCCGGGCCAACCAATGGGACAGGCGCGTGGCACAGTTGCTGCGCGCCTATGACCGCATCCTTGTTCATGCGGCTGCGCAAGCGGAGCTCGCCGTCAAATGAGCGTCCCGGCCTGGTTTGCGCGCAGCGTTTATCGCGCCCAGGAGGCGGCGATGCATCGCCCCACCTTTGCCATGCTCGCCGAACTTGATCGCACGCAGTGGCTGTCGCGCGAGGGGATCGAGGCCTATCAGGCGCAGCGACTGAACCGGTTGCTGGCGGATGCGCTCGCCCATAGCCCCTGGCATGCCGGGCGGTTGCGCGAAGCCGGGCTCGAGGCAAAGATTCACGCCGGCGGCGTGACGCTGGGCGATCTGGCGGTCCTGCCGACCATGAACAAGCGTGACGCCCGCGAGAACATCGAAAATCTGGTGTGGCGCGGGGTTCCCGGCGGCGTGTTCAAGTACACCACCGGCGGCTCCAGCGGCGAGCCGCTGGTTTTTTATTTCGGCCGCGCCCGCCAGGCCTCGGATGCGGCAGGACGCATGCGCGCGCGGCGCTGGTGGGGGGTGGAGCCGGGCGAGCGCGAGGCCTATCTGTGGGGGGCGCCGGTGGAACTGAACAAGACCGACCGCATCAAGACCGTGCGCGACCGCTTGGTCAACCAGCTGGTGCTGAACGCGTTCGCCATGTCACCCGGGCGCATGGATGCATATCTCAATGCGCTGCAGGCATGGCAGCCCCGGTGCCTGTATGGCTACGCATCGAGCATCGCCTTGTTGGCGGCCCATGCCGAGTCGCGCCGGCGTGCGCTGAAGTTGCCGCAGCTGCGCGTGGTATGCACGACGGGCGAGCCGCTTTACCCGCACCAGCGCGAGCTCATTGCGCGGATGTTCGGCGCGCCGGTGGCGAACGAATTCGGCAGCCGCGACATCGGTTTCACCGCGCACGAGGCGCCGGGCGGGCAGATGCTCCTGATGAGCGAAAGCCAACTCATCGAAGTGCTGGACGAGGCCGGACAGCCGGTGGCGCCAGGCGAGGCAGGCGAGGCCGTGATCACCGGCCTGACTTCGGCGGCTCAGCCCTTCATCCGCTACCGGACCGGCGATGTGCTGCGGTTCGCCAGGGAGCCGGCCGCCGGGGGGCAGGGGCTGCAGGTCATCGCCGAGGTGACGGGGCGGCAGACCGATTTTGTCGTCGCAGCCGATGGCCGGGTCATGCATGCGCTGGCCGTGATATATGTGCTGCGTGCCGTGCCAGGCATTTCGCAGTTCAAGTGCGTGCAGCATGCGATTGACCGCATGGAGGTCATGATCGTGCCGGATGCCGGCTGGAACGAGGTTGCCAGGAATGCCGTGGTGGAAGGGCTGCATGCTCGCCTGGGCGAAACGCTCAAGGTGGACGTGCGCGTGATGGACGAGATCCCGCCCGATGCCTCCGGCAAGCATCGCTATGTAGTGAGCCACGTGCCCCTTGCCGAAACGCTGAAGCAGGCTGCCGCATGAACTCAGTTTGACCCGAATCAGAATATGAAACCTTCATCCCTCATACAGCTTCCACTTCGTTACAAACCCTGGGAAGGGCGTCATCTTCGCCTGGTGATGCAGGACATCGTGGGAACAGCCCGGCAACCTGAGCAGGACCACCGCACCCATTTGCGTAGCGCCATCGACTGGTTGTGCCGTGCGCAGGATGTGCGCCGGAACAAGCCAGATACAGGCGGGGTGGCCGCCGGCTGGAGCTTCGAGGACGGCTGGCTGCCCAGCTATCCCGAGACCACCGGCTACATCATCGAGACCTTCATCGCCGCTGCGGAATACCTCGACCGGCCCGAGTTGATCGAGCGTGCACAACGCATGATTGATTGGGAGCTCTTGCTGCAAACCGCAGACGGCGCCTTCCCGGGGCATTTCGGCGAGGCGGGCAGCTACCCGGTAATCTTCAATCAGGGCCAGATCATGCATGGCCTGGTGGCGGGCTACACATCGCTCAATCGCCAGGACTGTCTGCAAGCGGGTGTGCGCGCCGGCCACTGGCTGGTGGCGCAGCAGGATGACGATGGGTGCTATCGCAAGTACGAGCACAATGGCGTGCCGCATGTCTACAACACGCGCGCCATCTGGGCACTGGCGGCAATGGGGGTGGTGGCGAACGAACCGGACTTCGTCGCAGCCGCGCGGCGCAACCTCGACTGGGCACTCACCCAGCAGACCCCCAGCGGCTGGTTCGCCACCAATGCATTTCTCCCGGGACGGCATCCTTTCACGCACACTATCGCCTATGCCATCCGCGGCTTTGTTGAAGTGGCGGTGCTGCTGGGTGAGGAGCGCTATCTGAGGGCGGCCGAAAATGCAGCCCGCAGCCTGATGGCAAAACAGCGCGAGGATGGCTGGCTGGCCGGCACCTATGACGATGGCTGGATGCCGACGGCAAGCTACGCCTGCGTCACCGGCGTTGCACAAATGGCATTGTGCTGGCTGCGGCTGGCGCAGATCGGTGGCGATAAAAGTTTCCGCGATGCTGCGTGGCGGGCAATTGCCTACGTCAAGCGTACCCAGCGGCTGGAAGATGCGGATCCCGTTGTGCAGGGCGCCATCCCCGGCTCCGCGCCGATCTGGGGCGCGTATTCGCGCTTCGAGTTTCCCAACTGGGCGGCAAAATTTTTCGCCGATGCCCTGATGATGGACATGGCCAATGTGGCGGTACCCCCGACGCCTGCAGCGGCCAGGGGATTCGGCCGATGAGACCGTTGCGGCTCATGATTCTGTGCGGGCGTAGCGCCCGGCATCTGTACGTCGCCAACACCTTGTGCCGCGCCGGCGAGGCCGTTGCCATCGTGCAGGAAACAGGAGGCGAGTGGAACCTGAAAAGAACGCTGAAGAAGCTCCGCCCCGACAATCTGTTCCGCAAAGGCTGGCGCTGGCTGCGTGACCGGCGCCGCTATACCGGCAATCCCGAGGCAAAGTTCTTTTTTCCTGATAGTTCGCCCCGGCTCGATCATCCAGGGTTGGTGCGCGAAGTGCCGCATATCAACCATCCCGAGGTGGTTAATTTGGCGCGTGAATTGAAACCCGACCTGATCTGCGTGTTCGGCACCTCGCTGATCCGCGGCGAACTGCTCAAGGAAGGCCGCCTGGGCATCATCAACCTGCATGGCGGGCTGTCGCCCGAATATCGCGGGGCCGACTGCACCTTCTGGGCGCTCTACAACGGCGAACTGGAAAAGATCGGCTGCAGCCTGCATTACATCGATGCGGGCATCGATACGGGCCGCCTGATCGCCCACATCAGCCCGCAAGTGCGCGAGGGCGACAGCGAGCTGGTGCTATTCTGGCGTGCGGTGCAGGATAGTGCGGCGGTCTACGCTGAGGCCGTGGCCAGACTTGCACAAGGCGAGCGACTCGGACGGGCGCAACCGGGCAGGGGCCACCTGTACCAGGTCAAGGACCGCGGCCTGCGCCATGAACGGGCGCTGGCCGCGCGGCTGGATTCCGGGATGCTGGCGGGCATGGCCTTGCCCCGGCGAGTCCGGTGGTTTGCGACCGAGACGACGGAGAATCGGAACACATGAGAGACCTTTTCGTCACCGCGATCATCTTCGGGCTGCTGCCGTTTGTCTTCAAACGGCCCTGGGTCGGCATCCTGCTGTGGTCCTGGCTCGGTTACATGAATCCGCACAGACTGGCCTACGGTTTCGCATACGACTTCCCCTTTTCCATGATCGTTGGCCTCGTCACCATCGTGGCCTTCATGGCGTCCAAGGAAAAAAAGGACATGCTCTGGACACGTGAAACGATCATCCTGCTCGCCTTTGTCGGCTGGATGCTGTTCACTACCTTTTTCGCGTTCTACCCGGATCTGGCCTGGCATCAGTGGAACAAGGTCTGGAAGATCATGCTGATGGTTTTGCTCACCGCGCTCGTCATCAAGGAACGCCGCCAACTGCACTGGCTGATCTGGGTGATCGCCCTGTCGTTCGGCTTCTATGGGGTCAAGGGCGGAATTTTCACCATCCTCAACGGCGGGGTTTACCGAGTGCAGGGGCCTGGTGGCAGCTTCATCGGGGGCAACAACGAAATGGCGCTGGCGCTGGTGATGACGATCCCGCTCATCCGCTACCTGCACCTGCAGGAGACCCGCAAGTGGCTCAAGATGGGTCTGGCCGGCGCCATGGTGCTGACAGGTGTCGCGGCCATCGGCAGCCAGTCGCGTGGCGGCATGCTGGCGATGGTGGCGATGGGGCTGTTCCTGTGGCTGAAAAGCCGCAACAAGTTCTTTACCGGAATTTACATGGCGATAGCCGTGGCGATCATTGCAGCGGTGATGCCGCAGGAATGGTATGACCGCATGAATACCATCAAGACCTATCAGGAAGACGCGTCGGCGCAAGGCCGGATCAATGCCTGGCACACCGCGTTCAACGTGGCGAAAGCGCGCATCACCGGCGGCGGCCTCGATATGTTCCAGCCCCCCACGTTCCGGCAATATGCCCCGGATCCCTGGAATGTCCACGATGTTCACAGCATCTATTTCGAGATGATGGGCGAGCAGGGATTCATCGGGTTCGGGCTGTTCATGCTTCTGGGCGTGCTGGCCTGGCTTCGCGCGCAGCAGATCATCAAGCGATGCAAGGGCGACCCGGCGACAAAATGGGCCGCCGATCTGGCGGCCATGACCCAGGTGAGCCTCATTGGCTATGCCACGGCAGGCGCCTTCCTGGGGATGAGCCACTTCGACCTCCCCTACCACCTGATGATCATTCTGGTGCTGGCTGCCAAGTTCGCCGGGCTGCTGGAGAAGCAGCCCAAGGCTGTCGTGAGCTTTGCCAGCGGAACGCGGGCCTCCCGGCAACTCAACTGAGGACTGTCTCATGCAAACCGGATTCGAAACCATCGGCAATGCGATCCTGACGCTCTACGACGGCGGCCGCCCCGTACTGGTCACCGACCCCTGGTTTACCCCGCAGGCCTACTTCGGCAGCTGGGGGCAGTCGCACGAGATCCCCGCGGCGCAGATGCAGGGCATCCTCGGCGCGGAATACGTCTGGCTGTCGCATGGCCACCCCGATCACCTCAATCCGGAATCGATGCCGCAGTTGCAGGGCAAGAAGATCCTGCTGCCCGATCATGTCGGCAAGCGCATCCACGACGACCTCAAGGGCCAGGGCTTCGACGTGCGCGTGATGCAGGACCGCCGCTGGTACCCCGTGTCCGAGCACATCCGGGTGTACTGCATTTCCGACCTGAACCAGGATGCCGTGCTGCTGGCCGACATCAATGGCCGCCTGGTGTTCAACCGCACCGATGCCTCGGACCATGGCTGGGAGAACCACGTGCGCAGCATCGTCAAGCGCTATCCGGTGTCGTTCATGATGGGCTTGTCGAGCCGCTACGGCGACGCCGACATGATCAACTTCTTTCATGAGGACGGCAGCCGCATCGCGCCGTCCGAAGTCACGCCCGCGATCGGCAGGCGCAATGCCCATCGCACCGAAACGGTAGGCGCCAAGTATTTCATCCCGTTCAGCTCGATGCACACCTACCAGCGCGAGGACTCGGCCTGGGCGAATGTGTACCACACCTCGCTCGACGACTACCGCAACGGCTTCGAGTCGGACAAGTGCCGGATGCTGCCGGCCTATGTGCGATACGACTGCATGGACGACAGCTGGGAGGCGATCCGGCCTCGCGAACTGCCGGTGGCGATCCTGCCGGCGACGGATTTCGGCGACGACTGGAACGACAAGCTCGATGCCCAGGAGCGCGAACTCGCCAGCCGCTATTTCAGGGCCATCGGCCATCTGGCAACACATCTGGACTACATCAACCTGCGCGTCGGTGGCGAGGATCACGTCATCAAGATCAGCGACCGCAGCTACAACCGTGGCGTGACGTTCGAGGCACCGCGCAACTCGCTGATGACCGCGATCCGCTACGAAGTCTTCGACGACATGCTGATCGCCAACTTCATGAAAACCACACTGCACGGATACTGGGGACCATCACGACTGTATCCGGATTTCACGCCCTATGTGGCCAAGTATGCCGACAACGGCCTGGCGCGGTCGCGTGACGAACTCGACGCCTATTTCAAGGCCTACCGCAACCGCGCCGTGCTGGACTATCTGAAGTGGACGTTCGAAAAGCGTGCCGAGGGTATTTACCGCCAATACATTTCGGACGAAAGCCTGCTGCACAAGGCGGCCAAGAGCGCCTACTGGCATTACAAGAAAAGAATGCGCTGACCGGAATGGGCGTGCCCGTCGTTTCCAGAGTGAGGATGCCGCCCGGCCTGGGCAAGCCATTCTGGCTTGCCGGGCTCATCCTGCTGGGCGTCGAACTGGCGCTCCACAGCGAAACCGTCATGCACCGCTATCGTTCCGTCTTCGCGGTCGGGCGCGCGATGGACAAGCTGCATTTCGTCGAACACCGGCCGCCGCACGTGCTTTTCCTCGGCAACAGCCGCACCGACAATGGCGTCGATCCGCGTACCGTCAGCCATGTCTTGGGGCAGCCCGATTCATACAGCTTCAATCTGGGCCTGCCCGGCGCCAACATGCTGACCTACCAGGGCATTGTGGCGCGCCTGAACGAACGGGGAGTGCTGGGTCACCAATACATTCGCGCCGTGGTGCTGGGCCTGGATGAGAACGCTCTGCAGGAAGGCAATTCACTGGGCTATGTGGGTTTCCTGGCAGACCGGACAGCACTGTGGACGTATGGGCGCTACGGGGACTGGCTGGGAAGCTACCTGAGCCCCGGCCCCCGACGCTG
>JAJZRT010000151.1 GCA_021802595.1 Pseudomonadota bacterium | reverse complement strand
AGAGAAACCTCATGCAGCGAGGTGGCCCCACCCTGCTGTCCGCCCGGATGCGGCGGGGATCGGCGTCCGGGCCGGGGAATTGACGCTGACGGCGCGGACGGGGCACAATGCGGAAGCCGCCGCGTTAATCTTGACAACTTGCGGGCGGGATACAAATACAGCTAAAGCGTCGCCGCTCCGTTGGTCCCCCGAGCCGGTTACGCACTCGGTAACCGGGACTACAGGAGCAGTCATGCAGAAGGATTTCATCTTTACGTCTGAGTCGGTGTCTGAAGGGCATCCCGACAAGATGGCGGATCAAGTGTCGGATGCGGTACTCGACGCGATTCTAACCCAGGACAAACATGCGCGCGTCGCGTGCGAGACGTTGCTGACCACCGGCCTGTGCGTCATCGCCGGCGAAATCACCACCACGGCGGTGATCGACTACAACCAGGTCGCGCGCCAGACCATCAAGCGCATCGGCTACGACTCGTCCGAAGTCGGTTTCGACTACAACACCTGCTCGGTGCTGGTCACCGTCGGCAAGCAGTCGCCCGACATCGCCCAGGGCGTGAACGAGGGCGAAGGCCTGTTCCTCGACCAGGGCGCCGGCGACCAGGGCCTGATGTTCGGTTACGCCTGCACCGAGACGCCCACCCTGATGCCGATGCCGATCTACCTCGCCCACCGCCTCACCGAGCGCCAGTCCGAACTGCGCAAGGACGGCCGCCTGCCGTGGCTGCGGCCCGACGCCAAGTCGCAGGTGTCGATCCGCTACGTCGACGGCAAACCGCATTCGATCGACACCGTCGTGCTCTCCACCCAGCACCACCCCGAAGTCTCGCACGCCGTGCTGACCGAGGCGGTGATCGAGGAAATCATCAAGCCGGTGATCCCGAAGAACATGCTGACGGCCGACACCCGCTACCTGGTCAACCCCACCGGCCGCTTCGTCATCGGCGGGCCGATGGGCGACGCCGGCCTCACCGGCCGCAAGATCATCGTCGACACCTACGGCGGCGCGGCCCCGCACGGCGGCGGCGCCTTCTCCGGCAAGGATCCGTCCAAGGTCGACCGCTCCGCCGCCTACGCCGGGCGCTACGTGGCGAAGAACATCGTCGCCGCCGGACTCGCCGACAAGTGCATGGTGCAGGTCAGCTACGCCATCGGCGTCGCCAGGCCGACCTCTCTGATGGTCGACACCTTCGGCACCGGCAAGATTCCGGAAGCCAGGATCGTCGAACTGATCCAGAGCCACTTCGACCTGCGCCCCAAGGGCATCGTCAACATGCTCGACCTCTTGCGCCCGATCTACACCCGTACCGCGAGCTACGGCCACTTCGGCCGCGACGAACCGGATTTCACCTGGGAAGTGACGGACAAGGCGGCGGCGCTGAAGGCGGCGGCGGGGATTTGATTGGCGCGTGCTGTTGAAACAAAAAGAGCCGGATTGTCCGGCTCTTTTTGCATTGCGAGCTTGCGGGTCAAACCGGCTTGCGACGGCGATGTGCAATCAGCCCAATCAGTCCCAAGCCAGCGAGCATCATGGCGTAGGTTTCGGCTTCCGGCACAGGGGCTAGCGTAGCGATCCCTTCGATATGAATGACGCCACCCGAACCGTTCCAACCCGACTGGATGGCAAGGGTGTTGAGGTCGTACACGTCATTGTTGAATACATGCACCCAATCGGCAGTGTAGAAATAGTGGCTGGCATCGATCATGGACACGGACGTCACCAGCGTTCCAGCATCCGGGCCAGCGGGAAATGCCGTATGGCCTGACGTAAATTCTGCAACCAGCCCAGACAGGTTGAGCGACATGATGCCACCTGCAATGGATCCACTCGGCGCGCCTTTTAATATATTGAACTCATAATGACTCCCTCCCCAGGTGAACCCTGTCGAGATGGCGCCATTCCCCTGTGTCGTTCCCATGATGAGCGCGCCATCGGTGCCGTTGCTGGTAAAGAAAGCCGGCGACGCTGGGTATGTGCCCGAGCTGTAGAAATAGTTTCCCCACCCCCCGCCATTGGTGAGCCCGGACGTGCCGAGCCCACCCGACGCCACGCCGATTTCCTCGATCGTCATGCTTTGAATGGAAGCCGTCGGTGTGTGAAAGGTTACCGCTTGCGCCATGCCGCTTGCCATGAAGCCCGCCAAAGCAATCCCCGCCAGTGTTTTTTTGGTGTGTTTCATGTTTCCCCTCGTCTTTTCTCTGGATTTGTCTGATTGGAACGCTCGCGTTGACCTGCAAGCGCGGCCTTGGCACGCAATATATGTTCCTGCTTATGTGTTCGCCAGTTATTAATTAATAAAAACAATGGATTGGTCTGCCTGTACGGAGATGCGGACAAGGCAGATGTAAAGAATGCCGACATGTTCCGCGTTTGGCGCTTCCGGGGTTAGAATGCCGCCTCGGTTCCGAGGAGCGCTGCGACGGTTCATCCGCCAGGCTCGGGACGCTTCCTTTCAACGGCGCTCACGTTTTCTTTTTCTGAATGAAAGGAGGGCGTGATGAACGCCGCACTCAATTCCACCGCCGATTACGTCATTGCCGACCTCGCGCTTGCCGACTGGGGCCGCAAGGAAATCCGCATTGCCGAAACCGAGATGCCGGGCCTGATGGCGATCCGCGAGGAGTTCGCCAAGAGCCAGCCCTTGAAGGGCGCGCGCATCACCGGTTCGCTGCACATGACCATCCAGACCGCGGTGCTGATCGAGACGCTGACCGCGCTGGGCGCGCAGGTGCGCTGGGCGTCGTGCAACATCTTCTCGACCCAGGACCACGCCGCCGCCGCGATCGCCAGGGACGGTGTTCCGGTGTTCGCGGTCAAGGGCGAATCGCTGAAAGACTACTGGGACTACACCCACCGCATCTTCGAGTGGGCCGACGGCGGTTTCAGCAACATGATCCTCGACGACGGTGGCGACGCCACCCTGCTGCTGCACCTGGGCGCGCGTGCGGAGAAGGACATCTCGGTGCTGGCCAGCCCGACCAGCGAGGAAGAGCGCGTGCTGTATGCCGCGATCAAGGCCAGGCTCGCCAAGGACCCGAGCTGGTATTCGGTGCGTCTCGCCGCGGTGAAGGGCGTGACCGAGGAAACCACCACCGGCGTGCATCGCCTGTACCAGATGCACGCGCGCGGCGAGCTCAAGTTCCCGGCGATCAACGTCAACGATTCGGTGACGAAGTCCAAGTTCGACAACCTCTACGGCTGCCGCGAGTCGCTGGTCGACGGCATCAAGCGCGCGACCGACGTGATGGTCGCGGGCAAGATCGCCGTGGTCGCGGGCTACGGCGACGTCGGCAAAGGTTCGGCGCAGGCGCTGCGCGCGCTCTCCGCGCAGGTGTGGGTCACCGAGATCGACCCGATCTGCGCGCTGCAGGCGGCGATGGAAGGCTATCGCGTGGTGACCATGGACTACGCTGCCGACAAGGCCGACATCTTCGTCACCGCGACCGGCAACTTCCACGTCATCAACCACGACCACATGGCGAAGATGAAGGACCAGGCCATCGTCTGCAACATCGGCCACTTCGACAATGAAATCGATGTCGCCAGCATCGAAGGCTACCAGTGGGAAGAGATCAAGCCGCAGGTCGATCACGTGATTTTCCCGGACGGCAAGCGGATTATTCTTCTTGCCAAGGGCCGCCTGGTGAACCTCGGCTGCGCCACCGGCCACCCTTCGTACGTGATGAGCTCGTCGTTCGCCAACCAGACGATCGCGCAGATCGAACTGTGGCAGGAGCGCGATTCCGGCAAGTATCCGATCGGCGTCTACACCCTGCCCAAGCATCTCGACGAGAAGGTCGCGCGCCTGCAGCTGAAGAAGCTCAACGCGCAGCTGACCGAGCTGACCGACCGGCAGGCGTCCTACATCGGCGTGTCGAAAGCCGGCCCATACAAGGCCGAGCACTACCGCTACTGATCGGTTTCGCCTGAAAGGAGCGCGCCATGCGCCTGCTGCTGCTGTGGATCCTCAACGCCGTCGCCCTGCTGGCGGTGACCTGGCTGCTGCCCACCATTCAGGTGTCGGGCTTCGGCACGGCGCTGCTTGCAGCGCTGGTGCTCGGCTTCATCAACACGCTGGTGCGGCCGGTACTGACGCTGCTCACGCTGCCGATCACGGTGCTCACGCTGGGGATCTTCTACCTGGTGCTGAACGGCCTGCTGTTCTGGCTCGCCAGCGCGCTGCTGCCTGGCTTCCAGGTGCACGGTCTGGTCTCCGCCATGGTCGGTGCGATCCTCTACGGCGTGATCGCCTGGGCACTGTCGGCGCTCATTCCCCATTCCAGAGGTTGATTCATGACCGAACGCACCTACAGTTTCGAATTCTTTCCGCCCAAGACGGCGGAGGGTGCCGATAAGCTGCGCGCCACGCGCGAGCAGCTCGCGCAGCTCAACCCCAAGTTCTTCTCGGTGACCTTCGGCGCCGGCGGCTCGACGCGCGACCGCACGCTGGAAACCGTGCGCGAAATCCAGGCGAGCGGCTCGGAGGCCGCGCCGCACCTGTCGTGCATCGGCTCGACCGAGGACAGCGTCCGCGACATTCTCAACGCCTACAAGAGCCAGGGCATCCGCCACCTTGTTGCGCTGCGCGGTGACCTGCCGTCGGGCTCGATGGACGTCGGCGAATTCCACTACGCCAATGAACTGGTGGCCTTCATCCGCAAGGAAACCGGCGACTGGTTCGAGATCGAGGTCGCGGCCTACCCCGAGGTTCATCCGCAGGCGCGCTCGTACACGGAGGACCTCGCCAACTTCAAGCACAAGGTCGATGCGGGTGCCGATTCGGCGATCACGCAGTATTTCTTCAATGCCGATGCCTACTTCAATTTTGTCGAAGACGCGCGCGCGCTGGGCGTCGATATCCCCATCGTCCCCGGCATCATGCCAATCGGCAATTATGTGCAGCTCGCGCGCTTTTCCGACGCCTGCGGCGCGGAGATCCCGCGCTGGCTGAGGAAGAAGCTGGAGAGCTACGGCGACGATCTGGCGTCGATCCGCGCCTTTGGTCTGGATGTGGTGACCGATCTGTGCGACCGCCTGCTCGCCGGCGGCGCGCCGGGGCTGCATTTCTACACGATGAACCAGGCGGGTCCGAGCACCACCATCTGGCAGCGGTTGGGCCTGTCCTGACCCCTGGTGGACGCGACATGAAAAAAGGCGCCGCGATGGCGCCTTTTTTCATGTCGCGTGCATTGCTCAGGCGAGGCAGGCCTTGAGCGCCTTCAGGCAATAATCGACGTTCCCCTGCCTGGCAGAAAAGCCCATCAGGCCGATGCGCCAGATCTTGCCGGCCATGTCGCCGAGGCCTGCACCGATCTCCAGGTTGAAATCGTTCAAGAGGCGCGCGCGGATCGCGGCCTCGTCGACGCCTTCGGGTACGTAGATCGAATTGAGCTGCGGCAGGCGTGCAGCTTCGGCGACGACGTACTTCAGGCCCATGCCATCGAGGCCGGCCTTGAGCTTTTCGTGCATCGCGCGGTGGCGGGCCCACGAATTCTCCAGACCTTCCTCCTCGAGCATCACCAGCGACTCGTGCAGGCCGTACATCGGGTTGATCGGTGCGGTGTGGTGGTAGGTGCGCTTGCCGGCGGACTGCCAGTAACCGAGCACGAGGCTGAGGTCGAGGAACCAGCTCTGCACCGGGGTCTTGCGCGACTGGATTTTTGCAATGGCCCGTTCGGAGAACGACACCGGCGACAGGCCCGGCGTGCACGAGAGGCACTTCTGGCTGCCCGAGTAGGCGGCGTCGATGCCCCACTTGTCGAGGTAGACCGGCGTGCCGGCGAGGCTGGTGACGCAGTCCATGATGGTCAGCGCGCCGTGCTCCTGCGCGATCTTCGCCAGCGCTTCGGCGTCCGACTGCGCGCCGGTCGAGGTCTCGGCGTGCACGAAGGCGAGCATCTTGGCATCGGGATTCGCCTTGAAGGCGTCGCGCACCTTCTGCGGATCGACCGGCGCGCCCCAGGTATCGTCGACGATCACCGGTACGCCGCCGGTGCGCTTGACGTTTTCCAGCATGCGGCCGCCGAACACGCCGTTGCGGCACACGATGACCTTGTCGCCGGGCTCGACCAGGTTGACGAAGCACATCTCCATCCCAGCCGAGCCCGGTGCCGACACCGGGAAGGTCAGCGCGTTCTGCGTCTGGAACGCCATGCGCAGCATCGACTTGATCTGCTCCATCAGGTCGACGAAGGCCGGATCGAGGTGGCCGATCGTCGGACGCGCCATCGCGTCGAGCACGCGCTGCGGCACGTCGGAGGGGCCGGGGCCCATGAGGATGCGCTTGGGGGGGATGAAGGATGCCGTCATAACCTTGGTCTCGGTGTGGAAAACGTCCACTAAAACAAAGGCTTGATTCTACTGGCAAACGGCGCACCGGAAAATCAGGCTGGAGGCTCGCCCATCAGTGGCCGCATCGCGGTCAACAGGCTGTTGAAGATGCGCGGGTGCAGTTTTTCCTGTTCGGCCAGCATCTGCTTCATCGCGTAGCGCTGCTGCGGCTTGGCGAAGCAGGCGGGGCAGTTCTCGAAGATCACCGGCAGGCCGGCGTTGTGTGCGAAGGCGCGCGTCTGGCGCTCGCGCGCGTAGGCGAAGGGGCGGATGATGCGCAGGTCGCCGGCGTCGTTGAGGTAGTGCGGCGACATCGTCCGGAGCTTGCCGCCGAAGAACATCGACATCATCAGCGTTTCGGCGAGGTCGTCGAGATGCTGCGCCAGCGCGATCACGTTGCAGCCCTGCTCGCGCGCGACACGATAGAGGATGCCACGCCGCATCCTGGAACAGTACGCGCAGTAGGAATCCGAATCCCTGGTCAGCGTCTTCTGGGCCTCCTGAACGATCGGCTGCGATTCGAGGATGTAGGGCATGCCGAGCGCGGCCAGGTAGGGCTTGAGCGGCGAGGGGTCGAACTGGTCAGACTGCGGGTCGACCGTGCAGGCGAGCAGCTCGAACTTCACCGGGGCTTTTTGTTGCAGGTGATGCAGCGTGTGCAAGAGCGACAGCGAGTCCTTGCCGCCCGACAGCCCGAGCAGGATGCGGTCGCCGTCGCGGATCATGCGGAAGTCGCCGATCGCGCGGCCGGCCGCGGTGAGCAGCGAGCGGGAAGGTTGCACCCAGGCGGCCGGAACGGAGGCTTGCCCTTCGACGGGCCTGTCGTGGGCCTGGTCGAGGGGCCCAGGGCGGACGGCGCTGAAATTCAGGTCGTGGCTCATGCGGAAAACTGCATCGCGTGCAGTTGTGCGTAGCGGCCCTGGCGGGCGATCAGGTCGGCGTGGGTGCCGATTTCGACGACGCGGCCGGCTTCCATTACCACGATGCGGTCGGCGCGTTCGATGGTCGACAGGCGATGCGCGATGACCAGAGTCGTGCGGTTCTGCATCAGAGTTTCCAGTGCGGCCTGAACGTGGCGCTCGGACACGTTGTCGAGCGCCGACGTTGCCTCGTCGAGGATCAGGATGGGCGCGTTCTTCAGGATGGCGCGCGCTATGGCAATTCTTTGACGCTGGCCGCCGGACAGGCGCATGCCGTTCTCGCCGATCAGCGTGTCCAGGCCTTCGGGCATCGCTTCGATGAATTCCCACGCGTGCGCGGCGACGCAGGCGGCGCGGATCTCGCCGAGCGTGGCATCGCGCTTGCTGCCGTAGGCGATGTTGTGCGCCAGCGTGTCGTTGAACAGCACCACGTCCTGCGAGACCAGCGCGATGTGGCTGCGCAGGCTCTGCAGGCGGATGTCGCGGATGTCGATGCCGTCGAGCTCGATGCTGCCGGCATCCGGGTCGTAGAAGCGTGGCACCAGGTTGGCCAGCGTGGTCTTGCCCGAGCCCGAGGTGCCGACCAGCGCCACCGTCTCGCCGGGCGCGATGTCGAGCGATACGCCGGCGAGCGCCGGGGCGGTTTTGCCCGGGTAGGTCAGCGCC
>JAJZRT010000150.1 GCA_021802595.1 Pseudomonadota bacterium | reverse complement strand
TCGGACCAGTCTTCCAGGTTGACCAGATAGCCCTCGGGGTCGGTTTCGACGATTTTGCCGTTGATTTCGCGTTCCATGATTGCCGTCCTTGCGTAATAAAAATAGGGATTGGACGCACCTTAAAATAACCAAGTAAATTGGTCAACCATTTTTCGTGTGTGGTTATTTTGTATATGGCACGTTATTTGCATCACGGATAAAAGCAGGTTTTTGTATGAAATCGCCATCGGGCGAAACGGGGTCGGACTATGGGTGCATTTCCAGGACGAGAGGCGGGTATCGAGCTCGCCGCCATCTATGAAATCAGCAAGATACTGAGCTCCTCTCTCGACCTGAACAAGACGGCGAGGGGGGTGCTCGGCGTGCTGTCGGCGCACCTCAAGATGAAGCGTGGCATGGTCAGTTTGGTGCAGCAGTCGGGTGAACTGCACGTTGTTGAGGCAACCGGGATGTCGGCCGAGGCGGCCCAGCGCGGCCGTTTCCGAAAGGGAGAAGGGATCACCGGCAAGGTGCTCGAAACCGGCGTCCCCATCGTGGTGCCGGATGTCTCGGCCGAGCCGCTGTTTCTCAACCGGACCCGGGCGCGCAGCATGGCGGAAGGCCGCGGCGTTGCCTTCATCGCGGTGCCGATCAAGGTCGGGCGCGACACGGTCGGCGTGCTCAGCATCGACCGTGAACTCGACGGCGAGCCGGTCAGCTTCGAGACCGACGTGCGCTTCCTCGCCATGGTCGCCAACCTCATCGGCCAGGCCACGCGCCTGCACGAGAACGTGGCCGCCGAACGCGAGGAACTGATGCGCTACCAGCATCGCCTGCAAAAGGAATTGCAGGGCAAGTACAGCCTCGACAACGTCATCGGCCGCAGCAAGCGCATGCAGGAGGTGTTCGCCGAAGTGCACCAGGCGGCGCCCGGAAAGTCCACCGTGTTGCTGCGCGGGGAGAGCGGCACCGGCAAGGAGGTGATCGCGCGCTCCATCCATTACCTGAGCCCGCGCAAGGCCGCGCCTTTCATCAAGGTGAACTGCGCTGCCCTGTCGGAGACATTGCTCGAATCCGAACTGTTCGGCCACGAGAAGGGCTCGTTCACCGGCGCGACGCAGGAACGCAAGGGCCGCTTCGAGATGGCCCAGGGCGGCACGCTGTTCCTCGACGAGCTCGGGGAGATCTCGCCCGCATTCCAGACCAAGCTGCTGCGCGTGCTGCAGGAGCGCGAGTTCGAGCGCGTGGGCGGCAACAAGTCGATCAAGGTGGATGTGCGCCTGATCGCCGCCACCAACCGCAATATGGAAGAGGACGTGGCCAGGGGCACCTTCCGCGCCGACCTCTACTACCGCGTCAACGTGGTGAGCATCTTCCTGCCGCCGCTACGCGAGCGGCGCGAGGACATCCCGCTGCTGGTGGATTATTTCCTGGACAAGTTCAGCCAGGAAAACGCGCGCAGGCTGGCCATCTCGCCGGAGGCGATGGAGGTGATGCTGAAGTGCAACTGGCCGGGTAACGTGCGCGAACTGGAGAACTGCGTGGAACGCACCGCGACCATGGCGCGTGCGAACGTGATCCAGGACGTGGACCTGCCCTGCCAGAAGAACAAGTGTTTCTCGCAGGTGCTGCAGCACTACGGGCGCGCGCAACAGGCGATTCCCATCGTGTCGAGCGTGACCGCTCCCAGTCATCCGGAAAGCCATGTCAACGAAAACGGCGATCCGGAGGCCGGCGTCGATCCGGCGCTCATGAGCGAGCGCGAACGCCTCGTGTGGGCCATGGAGCAATGCGGATGGGTGCAGGCGAAAGCCGCGCGCCTGCTGAACATGACGCCGCGCCAGATTGGCTATGCGCTGCAGAAATACCATATCGAAGTCAAACGGCTTTGAGGCGGTGGGTATGGGGTGAGCAGTAAGCAGTGAGCAGTGAGCGGTAAATCTCGGGACACCATCCGCTCGCCGCTCACCGTCCCAAGCTGTAACGTTCCCGACAATTCCCCCTTCATGAAAACCCGGTTTGTCGTAACTGCGACAAACCGAAAATCTCCGCAAGTGCCTGTTTTTCGCGCCTTCCCGTGAATTTCCCGCGTGGCATGCTTGTTGCTGAAAGGCTCCTGTACGAACCCATTTAACGGGCGGCCGCACCGGCGACCGCTATCGATGGACACAGACGGGAGCCAGGTATGAACAGTCATGCAGGTGAAATGAGCACAGAAGCCGATCAGCCCAAGTCGATTGAACAGGTCATGCAGCAGGTGGCCGAGCACAAGGGCTGCGGCACGTCCAGCGAGGGCGGCAAGGCGAGTTGCGGGTCGTCCGGCGGTCCGGAAGACATGGCGCCGGAAATCTGGGAGAAGGTGAAGAACCATCCCTGCTACAGCGAAGAGGCGCACCATCACTTCGCGCGCATGCATGTGGCGGTGGCGCCGGCCTGCAACATCCAGTGCAACTATTGCAACCGCAAGTACGACTGCGCCAACGAATCGCGCCCGGGTGTGGTGAGCGAGAAGCTCACGCCGGAACAGGCAGCGAAGAAGGTGCTGGCGGTCGCGTCCACCATTCCGCAGATGACCGTGCTGGGCATCGCCGGCCCCGGGGACCCACTCGCCAACCCCGAGAAAACCTTCAAGACCTTCGAGCTGGTGGCCCAGACCGCGCCCGACATCAAGCTGTGCGTGTCGACCAACGGCCTGGCCCTGCCGGAGCACGTCGAGCGTTTGAGCCAGTACAACATCGACCACGTCACCATCACCATCAACATGGTCGATCCGGAAGTCGGGCAGCACATCTACCCGTGGATCTTCTACAAGAACAAGCGCTGGAAGGGCATCGACGCGGCGCGCATTCTTCACGAGCACCAGATGCGCGGCCTGGAGATGCTCACCGAACGCGGCATCCTGTGCAAGGTGAACTCGGTGATGATCCCCGGCATCAACGACCAGCACCTGGTCGAGGTGAACAAGGCGGTGAAGTCGCGCGGCGCCTTCCTGCACAACATCATGCCGCTCATCTCCGCGCCGGAGCACGGCACCGTGTTCGGCCTCAACGGCCAGCGCGGCCCCACCGCGCAGGAACTCAAGGCGCTGCAGGATTCGTGCGAAGGCGAGATGAACATGATGCGCCATTGCCGCCAGTGCCGTGCCGACGCCGTCGGCCTGCTGGGCGAGGATCGCAGCGCGGAGTTCACCACCGAGAAGATCGAGACGATGGAGGTGAACTACGATCTGGAAGGCCGCAAAGCCTACCAGGCAGCGGTGGAACAGGAACGCCAGGCCACGGTGGCGGCCAAGAAAGCGGAGATGGCCGAACTGGAGCAGGAGTTCAGCGATGTGAAGATCCTGATCGCTGTCGCAACCAAGGGCCATGGGCGGGTCAACGAGCACTTTGGTCATGCCCAGGAATTCCAGATCTACGAACTCAGCACCGAAGGTTCCAAGTTCGTCGGCCATCGCCGCGTAGACCTCTACTGCCAGGGTGGGTTCGGCGAGGAGGATACCTTGCAGACGGTGATCCGGGCGATCAATGACTGCACCGCGGTATTCGTGGCCAAGATCGGTGGCTGTCCGAAAGCCGATCTGCAGGCGGCGGGTATCGATCCGGTGGACAAGTATGCGCACGAATTCATCGAGCAGTCCGCGGTGAAGTATTTCAAGGACTACCTGGCGAAGTTGAAGTCCGGCGAGATCGTGCACCAGGCGCGCGGCGATGCCGACATCCGCCAGGGCGCCTACATCGCAGCATGAGTCATTACGTAACAGCCTAGGAGAGCAAGACCATGGCATTCAAGATCATCAGTTCCCAGTGCACGGCCTGTTCGGCGTGCGAGCCGGAATGCCCCAACAACGCCATCCGCGAGAAGGACGGCACCTTCATCATCAAGCCGGAGAAGTGCACCGAGTGCATCGGCTACTTCGACGATCCGCAGTGCGTCGCGGTGTGCCCGGTCGACGACACCTGCGTGATCGACAACAGCTACCCGCGCTACGTGGCGGCCTAGGAGACATGATGGAACTGACCCTCACCCCCGCGGCCGAGAAATTCGTGCGTCGCATGGTCCGCTTCGGCGGTGCCGGAGAGAACGCCGGCTTCCGTCTGACGGTCAGCGCCGGCGGCTGCTCCGGGCTCGCCTCCGAATTCACCGTGGAGTCGGTCCCACTGGCGGGCGATGCGGTGGTCGAGGTCAACGGCGTCCGCTTCTTCCTGCCGGCAGAAAGCCGCCTGCTGCTGCAGGGCGCGACCATCGACTTCGCGGATACGCCGACCCATAGCGGGCTGAGCTTCGTCACGCCGAATTCGCCGTCGTGCGGATGCAGCAGTTCCAGCAGCGGCGGGGTCGCCAGCATCGATATCTCCAGCATCGGTCACAGGCACTGAGGCGGGGATGGGTGAGCGCGCGATGGCTACGGCATGGACAGCGGAGGACAGGATCGTGACGGCCAGCCCCGCTATGCCGGCGGACATGGACCCCGAATGGCTGGCGCGTACCTGCCTGGGCGGCAACTTGCCCGAGCAGGCCGAGCAGCACCTGCGCCTGGCCGGCGTCAACTATGCGAATGACAGGACCGCCGAGAACCACCTGTTCCAGGCGCAGGCGCTGGCGCCTGGCCACGCCGCCGTGCTGATCGCGTTGTACCGCTTCTATTTCTACAAGGGGCGCCTTGCCGATGCGCTTGAGGTGGCCGAGCGCTGCCTCATCAAGGCCGCACGCGACAACCATCTGCATGAGGACTGGCGGTGCGTTGGCCGTGACGATGCGGAATTCGGCAGCTACGATGCCATCCTGCCGCGCTTCTACCTGTTCACGCTGAAGGCCTGGGGTTATCTGCAGATGCGCCTGGGACGGCTGGAGGAAAGCCGTGCCGCGCTGATGAAAATGCGGGAGGTCGATCCCAGCGACAAGCTGAACGCTGCGGTGCTGCTCCAGGTCCTGGCCCGCCACGGCCGGGAGGACGAGGATGAGTGACCTCGGACCGCCGGTCGACTGGCAGGGATGCGCGCTGGATTGCGCGGTCTGCGCCTGCCGTGACCTGCTCGACCAGGGACGCTGCAGCCTCGGGCATGCATGCGTGGCGGACCGTTACGCCAAGCGCATCGACCGCTTCTTTTACTGGAATCCGGAGCGGGCCCGCGACTATCTGGCCCACCCCTATTTCGAGGTGCGCGCGGTCGCGGCCAAGCACGTCGACGTGTTCCACCTGCCGCAACTGATCCACGATCCCGACGAGACCGTGCGCGGGAGCGCGGCGGTGCGGCTGCCGCCCCGGTACCTGCTGGACCTGGTGAACGACCCGCACCGGGAAGTGCGCATCCGGGTGGCGGCGCGCCTCGACCCGCACGAGCTCCACGCCATGATCCACGACACGGACTACTACGTGCGGCAGGTGGTGGCGCGGCGCATCCCGGAGGGGCTGCTGATCCTGCTGATGCACGACGAGGACCCGGCGGTCCGCAGTGCGGTGGCGAGCCGCATCGGCGACGATTGGCTGCCGGGCATGGCGCATGACGGCGAGATCACGGTGCGGCGCGAAGTGGCCAGGCGGATGCCCGCTGGCCAGCTGCACCTGCTGCTGGACGACCCGGACTGGCGCGTGCGCTACGAGGTGGCGAGCCGGGTGGAGCCGATTCACTTGCGGCGGCTGGCCGACGACGAGGACGAACTGGTGCGCAGCCTTGTCCGCCAGCGCCTCGGCGGCGACGCGGCGGGCGTCAGCCGGCTGGTGACGCAGAAACAGGCGTTGCAGCCGTTTTAGGGATCAGGGAGAGGAATCAGGCCATGGCCAAGATCAGTCGTGACAGTGACATCGTGGAGCTTACCGCCGACCCGATTTTCGATTACGGGGCGAAGGTGAAGTCCACCAAGACGGTGCGCAACGACGGCACCTATGCCGGCAAGGACATCGGCGAAATCCTGGTGCGGAAAGGCGACATCGGCTACGTCACCAGCATCGGCACCTTCCTGCAGCAGTTCTACATCTACGCCGTCGATTTCGTCGATACCGGGCATCGCGTCGGCATGCGCGGCAAGGAACTCGAAGCCTTCGTCGACGACAAGCCGGCCGTCATGGACGAGACAAAGGAGGCGACAGCATGATTGAACCCAGGGAAGCGAAATACCAGTGGGGCCAGCGCATGGTGGCGACGGCCGACCTGTTCAACGACGGCACCTATCCGGACCGCGAGCCGGAGGCGCTGCTGGTGAGTACCGGCACGCCCGGCGAAATCGTCAACGTCGGCTACCACGAGGAACTCAACCTGCCGGTCTACCTGGTCGAGTTCGAGGCCGGCGGGGTGATTGGCTGCCTCGAAGAAGAGATCACGCCGGCGTGAACACCCGGCCCGGACGATTGCGGAGCGGAATGTGGGCGACCTTGTACTGCCTGGCGGCATGCATCCGAACGATGTGGATCGCAAGCGCATCGAGCGTGCGCTGGAAGCCCGCGCACGCTACCGCTACGTCAGCCCCGAAGTGCGGCCGGCGGAAGACGGCTACCGGATCGAGAGTCCCTGCTGCTCGCGCAATATCGACCCGGCCGGCGGAACGATCGATATCGCCAGGCTGGAATACGCAGGCGGGTTGCAGCGCTGGCGCCTCTACCGCAAGGACCACGCACGCAGCGCATGGACGCTGTACGGCGAGTTCGGCGCGCTGACCGCGCTGTTGCAGATGTTGAACCAGGACCCGGAGCGGATTTTTTGGCCATGACGCAGCAAGCCGTTTATCTCGACAACAACGCCACCACGGCAGTGGCGCCCGAGTGCGTGGCGCCGGTGCTCGAATGTCTGTGTGAGTCCTGGGGAAACCCGTCGAGCAAGCACGCCGTGGGCGAGGCAGCGAAGTCGCGCGTGATCGCGGCGCGCGCGTCGGTGGCGAAGCTCCTGAACGCGACGCCAGCCGAGATCGTGTTCACCGCCAGCGGCACCGAGTCCAATCACCTGGCGATCCACGGCGCGCTGGCGGCGCGCCCGGGCCGCTCCCACATCGTCACCAGCGCGGTCGAGCATCCGGCCACGCTGGCCCTGCTGGCGCAGATGGAAACGCAGGGCGTTCAGGTGACGCGACTGCCGGTCGACGCCGACGGCGGCCTTGATCTCGCTACGCTGGACAGCGCGATCACGCCGGATACCGCGCTGGTCTCGCTGATGTGGGCCAACAACGAAACCGGCGTGCTGTTCCCGGTCGCCGAGGCCGCGCGCATGGCCAAATCGAGAGGCGCGCTGTTCCACACCGACGCGGTGCAGGCGGCGGGCAAGCTCGCCATCGATCTCGCAGCACTGCCGGCCGACCTGCTGTCGGTGTCCGGGCACAAGCTGCATGCGCCCAAGGGCATCGGCGCGCTGTTCGTGCGCAAGGGCCTGAAGCTTGCACCGATGCTGTTCGGTCACCAGGAACGCAACCGGCGCGGCGGCACCGAGAACGTGCCGGGCATCGTCGGCATGGGGGTGGCGTGCGAACTCGCCGCGCAGGCGCTCGACGCCAAGGTGGCGGCGATGGCCGCCCTGCGCGACCGGCTGGAGGCCGGCGTGCTGGCATGCTTCCCCTTTGCCAGCATCAACGGCAGTTGCTCGCCGCGCGTCGCCAACACCAGCAGCGTGCGCTTCGGCGAACTCGAGGCCGAGGTGATCCTCGACCGCCTCGACCGCGCCGGCATCTGCGCCTCTTCCGGTGCCGCATGCACCGCCGGCGGCAGCGCGCCGTCCCACGTCCTGCAGGCCATGTGCCTCACCGAGGCGCAGGCGCGGGCGACGATCCGCTTTTCGCTCAGCCGCTACACGACCGCGGCGGAAATCGATCAGGTACTCGATACCTTGAGTTCAGTCATCAGGCGCATGACCGCCGAGGCCGCGTAAACCCACTTTCAACCCCAGGAAACAGCATGAAGATCATGATCAGGAAAGACGCGCAGGGAATCCTCTCGGCCTACGTGCCGAAGAAGGATCTCGA
>JAJZRT010000002.1 GCA_021802595.1 Pseudomonadota bacterium | reverse complement strand
GGTGCTGGGCCTGGATGAGAACGCTCTGCAGGAAGGCAATTCACTGGGCTATGTGGGTTTCCTGGCAGACCGGACAGCACTGTGGACGTATGGGCGCTACGGGGACTGGCTGGGAAGCTACCTGAGATTGTGGTCATACAGCGGCAACCTGCGGGAGTTGCGCGAGCCGGAGAAAGCGCTGCGCTTCGTCGAGGCGAGCCTCCACCCGATCGACCCGGTTGGCGGCGCCGCCGCGAACCATCTGGGCTATCGCGCCGGATTCGGCGCCGCGCAGAACGAGACCCAGGTCGCGCGCCAGGAAGCCGACGCCCAACGCCCGCCGGCTCCGGGTGTCGAAACCTTCCTGTGGCGCACCGTCGATACGTTGCAGGCGCACGGTGTGCGGGTCCTGGTGGTCACCCCGCCGCTGCGAGATCGGCCGTCGGCGTTTTTCGATGCCGCACCGGCTGCGGCTCCCTATCGAAACCTGCTCGCACGATTGAGGGAACGGGGAGTGATCGTGCTGCCGGGACCCAGCGGCTACACTCCGGTGGAGTTCATCAATGCCGGTCATCTGAACGATCGTGGAGCGCAGCGTTTCAGCGTCGAACTGGGCCACCAGCTGGCCGCACTTGATATTCGGTAGGCGATGGTTTTCAGTTCCCCGACCTTCCTGCTGTTCTTTGCCGTGCTGCTGCTGTTCTACTCCGGTGCGCGCAACTACCGCGAGCGCGCCGCAGTCATTCTGGCCGGCAGCCTGATTTTCTATGCCTCGTGGAAGCCGGTCTATCTCGTCCTGCTGGGGGTGTCGGTCAGCCTCAACTATCTGATTTATTCCGGCCTTGCCGCCAGCCGCAGCAAACGGCTGCTGGTGACGGGACTGGTCCTGAACCTGGGGTTTCTGGGGATCGTCAAGTACCTGGGGATGGTGCTGGAAAGCCTGCTCGGCCTGGGAGACTGGCTCGACATGTCGCTCATTGGCGCGCCGCCGGCCTGGATGGACTGGGCCTTGCCGCTGGGAATCAGTTTCTATACGTTCCACATGCTGTCGGTGATGATCGACGTTTATCGCGGCGAATGGACGCACCGCATCTCGTTCCGTGCCTGGTGGCTGTATGTGACTTTCTTCCCGCACATGATTGCCGGCCCCATCCTGCGGGCTTCCGAACTGGTCGAGCAACTGGAAAGCCTGCAGCCGCTGAAGGCTGCGGACATCAAGCTGGGCACGCTCATCTTCATGGCCGGCCTGATCAAGAAGGTGCTGTTCGCCGACAATCTTGCGCCGCTGGCGGATGCGCTGTTCGCGCAGCCGCAGGCACTCGATTTCTATACGGCCTGGCTCGCCGCCACCGCATTCGGGCTGCAGATCTATTTCGACTTTTCCGGGTACAGCGAAATGGCGATCGGGCTGGCGCGGATGTTCGGCGTGGCGCTGCCGCGCAACTTTCTCCACCCCTACACCAGCCGCAGCGTGCGCGAATTCTGGCAGCGCTGGCACATGACCCTGTCCCGCTGGTTGCGCGATTATCTGTACATCTCGCTGGGAGGCAACCGCCGGGGAAAGGGGCGCAATCTGGCCAATCTGATGATCACGATGCTGCTGGGCGGGCTGTGGCACGGCGCGGCCTGGACCTTTGTGTTCTGGGGGTTCCTGCACGGCAGCTATCTGGTGCTGCACCGGCTGCTGCAGAACCTGTGCGCGCAGCTGGGCGTGCTTCAGGGCTCGTTTGCCGCGCGCACCCTGTCCTGGCTGGGCTGGCCGGTGACGCTCGCGCTGGTGTGGGTCACCTGGGTGTTCTTCCGGGCGCCGACATTCCACGATGCCTGGGTTATCACCGCTGCAATGCTGGGCATGGGCGGCGCGGCCGACGTGCCTTTCGTGCGCAGCTACGTACAGGTGCTGGTATGGACGAGCCTGCTGCTCGTCCTGCTGGAGCCTATGATTGAACGCGGACTGAGGAATGGGCTGCAGCGCTGGGAGAACCTGCATTTCACGCTGCGGGGCTCGGCGTATGCGGCGATTGCGCTGGCCGTGATCTTCTTTGGCGGCAGCAGCCAGAAATTCATCTACTTCGATTTCTGAGTCAGCCCACCGGCCTTGGCTTCATTGCTCGTTCGCCTGCAACCACTGTTCCAGCATCATCGTCACCCAGATCATCACCCCGTAATAGCTGGCGTGCGGGCCACGCAGCATGGCGAGCATGTGATCGAGATACGCCGGCTGGATCCAGCCGCGCTGCTTGAAGTCCGACAGGCTGTCACCGACGAGGTCGCCGAGCGGGGCATATTGGGTGGTCCACACGCCGAACGGCAGTCCGAAGCCGTGCTTGCTCTTGTTGATGATCTTCTCCGGCAGCAGGTCGGTGAGCGCCTCCTTGAAGAACCAGCGCAGCTTCTGTCCGCGCACCTTGTAATCCACCGGGAGGTGGTTGGCAAAGGCGACCATGCGGTCGTCGAGCAGGGGGTAGCGCACTTCGATCCCCGCTGCCTCGGTCATGGTGGCCACCTTGCGCAGATCGTTGTCCGCCAGGGTGAACTTCAGATCCACGTGCATCATGCGGTTGATGTAATGGTCCGATGTGGTACGCGCATACACTTCGGTGAGCGCGGCATCCGCTGTCGAGGGATCGATGGCATGGATGAAATCCGCGGCAAGGATCTGGTCGAGCGGCGTGCGGTGCAGGAAATTGTAGCTTTCCAGGCGCAGTGGCAGCCCCATGTTGGCCTGGCGCACGTAGCTTTTCAGTTTGGCCAGCGGAAAACGGTCTGACAGGCCGGGAAGGTGCGCGATCGGCTCAACCACGCCGCGCCGGATCGCGGCAGGCAGGCGAAAGTAGTTTTCGAACAGTTTCTGCTTGGCGTAGCGCGCATTGCCGCCGAAGATTTCGTCGCCGCCGTCGCCCGCCAGCATGCGCTCGAACCCCGCTGCGTGCGCGGTCAGGGCGCAGAAATACGTCGGCACCGCCGAGTCGTTGCCGAATGGCTCGTCATACTCATGTGCGATAACAGGAATCGCCGTCACGATATCGGCGGGCTTCAGGTAATACTCGTGGGATCGGCTGCCGTAACGCCCGGCGGCGCAGCGCGCGTATTCCATCTCGTCGAAGCCGGCAGCGTCGAAGCCGATGGAAAACGTATCGACCGGCGCGCCGCGCACGGCGGTCAGCACCCCGACGACCGTCGAGCTGTCGGTGCCGCCGGAGAGGAATGCCGCCGTGGCCGGTGCATCGGCGTCGCGCACGGCCTGGTCCAGCACCGCGCGAAAACTGCGGCGATGCGCGTCGAAGCCGGCTTCGACCGGGGTGTAGTCAGCCTGCCAGTAGAAGCGGGAGTCGAGCTGGCCGTTCTTCAGGGTGACGATCTGTCCCGGCAGCAGCTTGTGCACGCCCTGGTAAAGGCTGCGCGGCGCCGGGATGGTGTGGAAATACAGGTAGTCGTAAATCGCCTGGGGGTCGATGATCCGTCCGACCCGGGGATGGGCGGCGACGTTCTGCACGCTGCTGCCGAATATCAGGTGTCCGCCGCGATGCGCATAGCAGAGGCGTTCGGCACCGATGCGATCAAGGACCAGGCAGGCCCTCTTCTTGAGCGGTTCCAGCACGGCGAAGGAAAAATTTCCGTGCATCAGTGTCGGCAGCTTCTCGCCGTGACGCACCCAGCCATGCGCCACGGCCGTGGCGGGATTGCGGTCGCGGGCGATGAAGGCCAGCTCGTCGTCCAGAAAGACCGGGCGCCCGGTCAGCGTGGCGGCGAGGCCGTTCTCGACGTGGATGTCGGCCTTGCCGAAGCGCGAGCATGCTGCCACGCCCAGCATCTGGCTGCTGTGTTCGTGCAGCAGCCCTTCCGGTGAAAGGCTGGCCGCGCGCCCCATGTGCCTGATCAAATCCTGATGCGCGCCGTGGTCGCCCAGCCAGCCGAAAATGCCATCCATGGTGTCGTGTGTCAGTGTGATACGGGATAATCAAGGCTCGATATTAACGGGCTTGCCGATTTGGCACGAATCCTGTTTATTGAGTCTGTTAATGTTCGCCATATTGTAGGAAAGCCAAGTCTTTGAGTGAATTTCTCGAGAAAGCAAGCAAAACACTTGCCTACCATGCGCGCCGCATTCGGCGTGGCGTGCGCAGCGCGCGCTGGGGGCTCACGCGACCATCGCCGCAGCGTCCGGTCATCGTGGTCGGCTGTTCGCGCGCCGGCACCACGCTGGTCTACAAGACACTGTCCGAATCGCACGAAATCGGCAGCCTGCAACGCGAAACCCACGACTATTGGACCGGACTGCACCCGCTGGCCGACAAGAACTGGGATACCCATGCACTGGATGCGAACGACGCCAGCGACCGTGATCGCGACACCGTCAGCCGCTATTTTTACAGTTGGACGGGGCGGCATCGCTGGGTCGACAAGAACAACCAGAACGGCCTGTGCGTGCCCTATCTGCAAACACTGTTTCCCGATGCCGTGTTCGTCTTCGTCAAGCGCAGTCCGGGCGACAACCTCAATTCGCTGATCGAGGGCTGGCGAAAACCTGACGAATTCGCCACCTGGTCGAACGATCTGCCGGCAACGGTGGCAGTGGAAGGCGGGCAGTTGCGCCAGTGGTGCTTTTTCCTCGCCGATGGCTGGCGCACGTATGTGGACGCGCCGGTCGAGGACGTCGCTGCATTCCAGTACACCGCCATCAACCAGGCCATTCTCGATGCCAGGGGCAGCGTGCCTGCCGGACAATGGGTCGAGGTGTTTTACGAAGACTTCCTGCGCGACCCGGTCGCCACCTTCCGCCAGGTGTTCGAAGGCTGCGGTCTGGCATTCGATACGCGCCTGCAGGCCCACTGCGCCGAAGTGCTCGAGATCCCCTACAACGCTTTTTCGGAAATCCGCCTGGACAAGTGGAAGGACGGCCGCAACCGGGAAAAGATAGAGCGCGTGCTGCCGCAGGTGGCGGAGGTGGCAGCGCGGATGGGCTATCGATGACCGTCCTGGCGCTCGCTGTGGCGATGCTGCTGCTTTGGCTGGGTGTGCTGCTGGCGTTTGCCGGGCCGCTGGCGGCCCGCTGGCGCGAACCGGTGCTGCGCTACCCCGTGCTCATCATCGAAAGCGACGACTGGGGCGCCGGCCCCTTGCAGCAGGCTGACGCATTGCGCCGCATTTCAGCACTGCTGCAACGTATCCGCGATCGCTGCGGCCATCCGGCGGTGATGACCCTGGGGGTGGTTCTCGAAGTCCCCGATGGGGCCAGAATCGCAGCATCCTGCAATGCGGAATATCACGCGCTGCCGCTTGCCGATGCCCGTTTCGATGCCGTGCGCACGGTGATGCAGGACGGCATCCGGGCAGGCGTGTTTGCACCGCAACTGCATGGACAGTGCCATTACTGGCCGGCAGCCTTGCTCGCAGCCGCGCGGAAGGATATCAGGATCATGGACTGGCTCACCGCCTCCGGGCCTGCGGCGACCGAGGGTTTGCCATCGCCCCTGCAAAGTCGCTGGATCGATGCATCAAGCCTGCCGTCGCAAGCGCTGTCGAATGAAGCCATTCAGCACGCCGTCGCGGTGGAGGCTGAGGCGTATCAGGCCGTGTTCGGCCGGGCGCCGCAGGTGGCGGTTGCCACTACGTTCGTGTGGAGCGACGCAGTCGAGGCCGCCTGGGCCGGGGCCGGGGTCGAAGTCGTCATCACGCCCGGTCATCGCGCCACCTGCCGCAACGCAGCCGGGGAACCCGCGTGCGTGGATGCAACGATGCTGACGGGCGAGCGCTCACGCGCGGGACAGATCTATCTGACGCGCGATGTTTATTTCGAGCCTGCTCTGGGCCACCTGCCGCAACGTCTGGTGGACGGGCTCACGACACACACCCGGCAGGGGCGGGCATGCCTGGCTGAGATGCATCGCTTCAATTTCCTGCAGGCGCAGGACGCCAGTCTGGCAACGCTCGAGGCGGGACTGAACGCAGCGTTGTCCACCTGCCCGAACCTGCGTTTTCTCACACCGCTTGAACTGGGTCACGCAATCCAGAAGCGTGACCCGGCCTGGATCGAGGCGCGACTGAGATGGCGGCTCACTGCCTGGCGCGCCCGCCTAGACGAGATTCCGCGTTTTCGGCGGGTGGCCCGATTGAGCGGCCTGGCGCTGCCGCTGGCCTTGCTGGATCGGGCGGCATGAGGCCGCGGTTCTCGGTCATCATCCCCGCGTTTAATGCCGCATCGACGCTGGCGCGCGCGGTCGAATCGGTGCGCGCGCAAAGCTGGCCGGCGCACGAAATCATCGTGGTCGACGACGGTTCGACCGATGCCACCGCCGAAGTCGCACGCCGGTTTGGCGGGGCGGTGCGGCTGATCCGGCAATCCAACAGCGGCGTCTCGGTGGCGCGCAACGCGGGGGCTGCGGCCGCCACGGGCGACTGGCTGGCGTTTCTCGACGCCGACGACTGGTATCTGCCGGATCGCATCAGGCTGCATGCGGAATGGATCGCCGAAGACACCGCGCTGGATTGCCTGACCGGCGATTACGAATACCGCGACGATGCGGGCGGGCTGCTCGGCACCTCGATGGCGCAGCATGCATCGGGTCGTCTGCTGCTGGACAAGGCCGCGAGCACGGCACGGGTGGTGATGGACGCCCCCGTGGAAATCACCGCTTTCGTCGCCGATCATTTTGGCGATACGCATACGCTGTCCGTTCCGCGCGCACGTTTCATCGAACTGGGCGGCTACCCGGGCGGCTTCAAGATCTGCGAGGATGTGCATTTCCTCACCCGGCTGGTGGCGAAGAGCCGCCGTATCGGCGTGATCTGCCAAAGCCTCGGGGTGTACGTGATTCACGGTGGCAGCGCCACGCGTCGCAATCCGGTGGCCGCGCAGCAGGAAAACGTGCGCACGCTGACCGATCTGGTGCGTCTGGCGGACAACTTTCCGGCGCCGGTCAGGCAGGGGGTGGCGGCGCGCATGCACAGCGCCCGCTACAACCTCGGCTGTGCCCTGAGCAAAAGCGGCCAGCGCGCTGCGGCCGTCCATGCCGTGCTGCCCCTGCTCGTCGCGCATCCCGGCTGGCCGAGCCTGCGCGTCGTGCTGTCGATGCTGAGGGGATGAGCGCGTGAACCGCCTGCTGGTGCTGACCGAGCTGTTTCTGCCGACCAGGGGCGGCACTGCGGTGTGGGCAGCCGAGGTCTACAAGCGGCTCGGTGGCAAGGAAATCCACATCGTGACCGCCGACGTGCCGGGCGCGGCGGACGTCGACGTGGTGCATCCCAATTCGATCCACCGGCTGAACCTCAAGCGGGTCGCCTGGCTGCGCCCCGAATCGCTGGCGATGTATGCGCGCTTTTTCTTCAAGGCGCTGAGCCTGGGGCTCACCCATCGCTTCGATGCGATCCATGCTTTTCGCGCCTTGCCCGAAGGACTGGTGGCGTGGGCCGTGGCGCGGTTGACGTTCCGCCCGGTTGTCATCTATGCCCACGGCGAGGAACTCACCACCTGGGGACGCGGCCACAAATACAAGGCCATGCGCTTTGCCCTGCGCCACGCCGACCGGGTCGTCGCCAACAGCGAGCACACGCGCGATACGCTGCTGGAAATGGGGGTCGATGCGGCGCGCATCACGATCATTTATCCCGGCGTCGACGTTTCGATATTCAGGCCGGGTCTGGACACGTCGGGTTTGCGTGAGAGCCTCGGCATCCGTCCCGACGAAAAACTGGTCTTCTCGGTGGGAAGGCTGTCGCGCCGAAAGGGATTCGATCAAGTTATCAGCGCCGTTGCAAGGTTGCGCGAGGCTGGCTTGAACGTGCATTACGTGCTTGCCGGAATTGGCGAGGATTGGGACTATCTTGCAGGCCTCATCCGGGAACATAATTTGCATGGTGTCGCTCACATGATCGGCTCGGTGGACGATCGAAACTTGCCCCGGTGGATGAACGCCTGCGACGTCTTCGCCATGCCAAACCGTAATATCGATGGCGACAACGAGGGCTTCGGCATGGTATTCATTGAGGCGTCTGCCTGCGGCAAGCCAGTGGTTGCCGGGGTTGCCGGAGGCACCTCAGCGGCGGTCCTGGATGGCGTAACGGGATTGCGCGTTGAGGGCAGCGAGTTGGCAGCAGTCGTTTCGGCACTACAGCGACTATTCAACGATAAAGCACTTTCACAGGCCATGGGTGAGGCTGGCCTGGCCAGAGTGCAGAACGAGTTCTCCTGGGAGCGCGTGGCTAAAAAAACAAGAGACGTCGGGAATGGATCAAGTTTAAGAAGCCCTTAAAGAAAAGGGGAGACATGGACAATTATCACCGCGATCCCAGGCACCCATCCTACTGGTGTTACAAAGGGCTGCGGATTCAAGCTGATGTGGAAGTACACCGTTTTGTGGCAGCTTTCGCCGCAAATAAGCTGTGCTCTGGTAAAAGTGCCCTGGATCTGGCTTCGGGCAATGGGGCCTTGAGTCAGCAACTCCTGGATGCGGGACTCACTGTTGCGAGTACCTCCTGGGACGGCCAATGTCAGTTGCCGATACCTGTCTATTCACTGAACCTTGATCACCCATTTAATTCGGATAACGTGGGTGGTCGGCGTTACGACTTGGTGTGCGCTGTAGAGATCATTGAGCATGTTGAGAACCCCGCAGGCTTCATGCGTAGTTGTGCCGGAGTTCTGGCGCCGGGAGGTTTCCTCATCGTTTCAACGCCCAATGTCGAGTCGTCCGCCGCACGTTTGCAATGGATGATTCATGGATATCCACGAATATTCTCAGCCGACGAAGTCAACAATAACCGGCACATCAGCATGATCTGGAGGCAGGGAATGGATTACTTTGTTAAAGAAGCCGGTTTTTTCGTACAGGAAAAACACTTGTTGGGGGATGCCTGGGGAACCAGACCTCCCTCGATCATCAAGCGTGCCGCTTATGGCCTGATGCAACGCTGGCTGCCAGGTGACTTGGCAGGGAATAGCAGGCTGTATGTAATGCGTTTAAGAGGTGAGGCATGAATTCAGTAGAGGCCCTGCTGCGCCATGTTCCCTGGCGTTACCGTTCCCTCAGCAATTATCGCTATGCACATGCAAACCGTTATTTCACTGGCGTACTGAAAACCCCTTTTGCTCCTTGTTTGCGTGAGAGCAAGAATGAAGTCCACTCTCTGGTCTGTAGGCGGGATCTCAACATGTTCCTTCTGGCGGCGAAATCTTTTCTTCGCTATTGCTCGGATGTAAGCCTGGTTGTCCATGACGACGGCAGCCTGGGACCCGAAGAGAACAGCATCCTGATGACGCATTTGCCGGGGGTCAGGATAATCGCGAGAGCAGAAGCGGACGGGATTATGGCCCGTGTGTTGCCGGAGGCGATCAGGGCAAGGCGGCTAGAGAAGATCTTCTTGCTCAAGATTCTGGATGTCAATTATTTCAACAAGGCGGACAAAACCGTCCTGCTTGATTCAGACATCCTGTTTTTACAGCCGCCCGCGTGGATCAAGGCTTGGCTCACCCAGGATTGCAAGATGGGTTTTTATAATCAGGATCCTCTCAGGGATACCCTGCGCGTCAAGATGGACGGAGCCTCGCTTCGCATGGCCCCTCACTTCAATGCGGGCTTTATGGGGTATCCTGGCCGGTTTGGATTTGAAGAGTTGCTTGGGGATTTAACGAAGTTGAATTATTGGGGGGAGGATCAGACTATTTATGGCAATCTGTTGCCACGGCGTTTCCCATTGGAAGCGCTCAATAAGAACGAATATTTTGTTCTGGATGGGAATTCTCCGCCTCCCGATTCCCGTATGGTGCACTTCATCAGTACGTGGCGATTCAAGGAGCCCAGTGGTTATATATCCCTGGCCAAGGGGGTAATCCGCCAACTTCATTCATTTGATTCATTGCACTGAAAACGTGTTCTATTCCTTCAAAGACAAATTCAATCGTTGGCGATTCGCAGATCGAGTCAAGTCTGTTTTGATATCCCCGCCGGTTCTCACGTGTGAGGACACGAATCTGATCGTGCTGAGTCAGTTACAGCACAAGGACGTGCTGATGTATCTGGCTGCGGTTAAGTCGTTCGCCCGGCAAGTGCCGCCCGGTGTTGTGCATGTGGTGGATGACGGAAGCCTTACGTCCGAAGATCGCGCTTTGCTGGTTCAACATGTACCGGGTGTGCAGTTCCATGCGCTGGCAGATTGCCGTGAACCAGGTTTGCCGATAGGGGGGACCTGGGAGCGGCTTACTGCCATCGCACGTCTATCTGAAACGCACTATGTCATTCAGCTTGATGCCGATACCTTAACCATGGGACCGATTGACGAAGTGGCCGCCGCGGTATGGGCGAACCAGGCGTTCACCATTGGCACCTGGAATGGCCAGGTGATAGAAAGCGCGCGCGAACGGGCAGCCCAGACGCGTGCCCGGAATGCCACATTCACTCATGTGCAAATGCGGGCGGAAGCTCACTTTGACCGATTGAACGAAATAGATACATTGAAGTATGTACGCGGCTGTTCCGGATTCGCGGGCTTCCCTGCCGGATCGGGCAAACTTGAACTGATGCGCCGCTTGTCGTCGCAAATGCAACAGATCATCGGAGACAAATGGAATGAGTGGGGCAGCGAGCAGGTCATGTCCAATCTGGTCGTGGCCAATCAACCTAATGCACAGGTACTCCCGCACCCCGATTACACCGATTGTGAAAAAATGCAGCCAGACACGACACGTTTCGTTCACTTCATCGGCACCTGCCGGTTCCGGGGTGGGCATTACGCCGGCATGATCAATAGTATGGATTGGAGCAAGTTGCCATCATGAAAACACTCTTCTTGGCTGGATTGTTGTGTTTGCTTCCTGCTCTCGCGAACGCGGACTCTTTCGCCAAAACGCCACAGGAAGAGGCGATGTGCCAAGCCCTGATCTACAACGGTCGTGACACATCGGATCGTGACAACTGGCAGCATATGCACCACTTTTGCGACTGCATTCGCTTCACCGACCGGGCTTATTCGGCGCTGGGTAACCCGTATCAAGTGAAGTATGACCTGCAAATAGGCATCGGTGGGTGCGATTATGTTCTGGAACATACCACCCCCGATTTCTACATGCGCCCAGAGGTGCATCTGCAAAAGGGCAAGGCACTCGGACTCTACAAGCAGGAAGGCAGGGCAATCGCCGAATTCATGAAAGCGATCAGGGAAAACCCGAAACTCGCGGAGGCGTATGTGGCGCTTGCCGACATCCAGGCGCGCAACAGGAAATCCGGGGAAGCACTGAAAACCGTGACCGAAGGCCTGCGTCACGCGCCGGACTCCAAGCCGCTCAGGCGCAGATATGCCGAACTGGGCGGCAAACTGCCCTACCCAGCGCCCATCGTGGCTGCGCCGCAGGTTGCCAAACCGGACGAGGCGGTCGCTTCGACTCCGGCTGCGCCTGCGCCTGTGACGTCAACTGCGGGCACGCCTGCGGCACCCGCTGCGGTGCCCGACGCCCCGCCTAAGGTCGGCTCACCCACCAACCCTTACTGCCGGTTCTGTCCTGATTGATCCGTATCGCCGGCCAACCGCGCCGACGCCTGCACGAAGGCCTGTAATCGCGCCCATAAATCGGCTTTCACTTGCGGGTGCCGATCCGAAACATCCTGCTGGCAGGCAGGGTCGGTTTCCAGATCGAACAGCCGCAGCACATGGCCTGTCTCCAGTGGCTGATACACCAGCTTCCAGCGGCCGTGGCGGATCATGCGGTCTTTCGCGGCGAGGATGGCTTCGCAGTACTCAGTCTTGATCGCCAGCGTGCCGCTGGAACGGTCCGGTACCTCCATCAGTTCCAGCAGGTCCGGGTAGCGCAGATGGGTCTCGGGCAGGCCGGGAATGTCGGCGATCCAGATGCCGGTTTCGTTGAAGGCATCGAGATCGGGACAGGCACCGTCCGCCGTCAGGCAGCCGGCGAGCGACCTCCCGTCCATGCTGGCGACGGCTGGCGCAGCGACGAGTTCGAGCAGGGTGGGGGCGAGATCGATCGAGCGCACCACCTTGTCCACCTTGCCGCGTGCGGGGTGGCGCGGATCGCGGATCACGAGCGGGATGCGTGGGCTGAAATCGCCGACCGCGGAATTCCCCTGGCCCCAGGTGTCGTGCTCGAAAAACTCCATGCCGTGATCCGAATAGACGACGACGATGGTATTGTCGGCTAGGCCGCAGGTTTCAAGATGCGCCAGCATCTTGCCCACTTCGTCGTCGAATTCCGCCACGCAGCCGTCATACAGGTCGATGATCTGGTCGAGATCGAACTCCTCTCTGGGTGCCCCCTGGCGGCGGATGATCTCGAACGGGTCGGTGAGACGTGCCATCGCGAACTTGGACTCGCCTGCATAGGCCGGGTCGGCAAAGCGCGTGTACCACGGCCACTCCGAGGCGAACGGCGGATGCGTGGTGGAATAGAACACGTTGAGGAAGAACGGCTGCGCGCTTTCTGCCAGGCGCGACACCAGCCGCCGAGCGCGCTTGCCCAGCGGTTGGGTCAGCGGCACCCCGCCGAGGTAATACAGTTCCGGCAGGAACAACCGTCCCAGCCGGTTATGGGTGAACAGGGACACGAACAGGCGCAAGTCCTTGGGCCCCTGGCGAATCAGGTATTTCAGGTTCCACTGGTCTTTCGGCAGGTCGGTATGGTCAAAGCCGAACGAGTATTTGCCCATGTCGGCGCCGCACCAGTCCGAAATCGCAGCGGTACGATAGCCCGTTTTTTTCAGCAGCGTGGGCAGGGCATCCACCTTCAGGCGCGTATTGTCATCATCGGCATAGTTGTCGCGGATGCCGTGCGTGTGGGGCCAGGTACCGGTCAGCATGGAAATCAGGCTCGGTGCGGTGCGGGCGCAGGGCACATAGCAGTTGGCGAACAGGGTCCCGCTGGCGGCCAGCCGGTCGAGATGGGGGGTCAGCTCGCGGTGGTAACCCAGCGCACCCAGGTGGTCGGCACGCAGGGTGTCGGAACCGATCATCAGAATGTTGGGCGGCGTGTCCGGCGCGCGCGCCGGACGTTTGCGCGGCGCGCGCGCCTGCGGCTGCCAGCCTGCCCAGGCGATCGTTCCGGCAATGAACAGCGAGGCTGCCCACAGCGCAATCAGGTCGCCCATGCGGTTTTCGCGGGCCAGCTGCCAGGACGCCGCCATCCACAATAGCCCGGTCATGCCCACTGCCAGCGACTGCATGCGCGTGATGCGTGCCGGCGTCATCCAGTGCCACAGCCGGTAGAGCCGGCTCGTGCGGTAGTGCATGGACGCCACCAGCAGACCGGGATTGAAGCGCAGCGTGCGAATGAATTGCAGCATGAAGCCGCCGACAATGCCGACTAGGGCTGCGATGGCGGCGAGACCTGCCGACCAGGCTGTGCCAAGCACGGTGCCGAGCATGAAATACAGCAGCACGCCCGCTCCCCCGATGAAAAGCATCAGGGCGAACGCCCATATCGACAGGCGTGTCAGCGCAAACAGGGTGTAGCGCCGGTAATGCGTGAGCACTTCCTCGCGAATACGTGGTCCGGTTTGCGAAAAGTCGAGCAGCGATTTGGCGAGCAGCGCAGCCGTGCCGAGCCCTGCCACCCCCATTGCAGGGAGCAGGCCCGCCCAGCGCGCGTCGCCGCTGGCGAACCAGGCGATGAGGCCGCCTGCCACGGACAGCAGCGCCAGCGCTTCCACTCTCAGCATGCCTAGGTCGGGCGGCAGGTCGAGGTTCTTTTTGCGGTGTCCCGACTCGCTGCGGCCCTGGATCTCTCCCAGCGCTGCCGCCATGCGCACCCAGTAGAACCGCCGCTTGGCCCACGACAGGCTGAATACGCCATGGAAACCATATTCGGCGAGCTTGCGCCACATATACAGCGGAACCGATCCGCCCCCATGGATACGGGCGGTCGAACGGGTGCGCTGATAGCTCTTCTTCAGCAGATAGCCGAGCTGCAGCCGTTCGGTGTCGACGTAGTGGTGCTGAACGATGTCCGGCGTGTACTGGCAGTGTTCGCCGCGTGCCAGGGCGCGCAGGACATACTCGCTGTCTTCGCCGCCCCCCAGATCGTGGCCGTGCGGCCCGAGCTCGGTCGAGAACTGCCCGGCGAGTTCGAACACACGGCGACGCACGACGAGGTTGCCCCCCCCGGGGATCGGACCCTCTTCTGCCGTGATGGCCTTGGGTGCGTTGCCCTGGTCATAGCGTGGAACCGGTAGCGGATAGATCCGGTAAGGCCCTTCGTCATGCACCCAGGCGGGTTCGCTGCCGTCCCAGTCAGGCAGGATACGCCCGCAATAGATCCCCGTATCGGGCCAGGTCTGTGCGGCCTGTTCGATGGCCACTAGATAGTTTTCATCGACCCGGTGATCGTCATCGACGAAGGCGGTCAGTTCGCTGTCGATTTCGGGGATGGCGCGGTTAAGTGCATGCGACTTGCCCGGGGTCGGCACGTCGATCAGCGTGAGCGGAAGCCAGCCACGCCCGGCCTGCCGGGCCTGATACGCTTGCATCCTCGCCACTGTGTCATCGCCGCAGGCATTCGCCGCCACCAGGATCTGCACCGGTATGGCGGGCCGCCTGGCCGCATTGATCGAGGCCAGCACCCGTTCGAGCAGATTGGCGCGGTTATGGGTGCAGATCAGCAGGGTGAGGGCGGCAGCCATGGCTTATTCTTGGGGGCAGACGCGAGATGCACGCATGATGCGAGCACATGATGCGAGCGGAACATGGCACGCAGGGGCCAGGGCAGACGTTTGCCCGAGGTGATGAGCGTGACGGCCGCGCCTGATTCGAAAACCCTAGTTTGACAAGATGACATATCGTGTCGCCACTTGTCCCGCTTGGATTCCTGAATCGGCTTCTGGAGCAGGGGTGTCTTGCTGCTCCAGATGTACAGTTCCCACGCGCTGGTGACATGGTAGGTGTTGCGGACACAGAAATCGTGCCTGCGAGTGAATATCGATAGCACGATAGCGGCTCATAACAGTCATCGCGGACAATGGGATGGATCTGCGCATATACGGCCATACTCCAGCAGATTGGGGATGTGCCGGACGTAGTAGGCTTCCTCACCCTGGCGTGGCTTGGGTTCGTTGGCAGCGTTTTCCGCGAACGGGCCGATGATGGTTTTTCCAGTAAAGGTGTCCAGATCCGATTGACCCTGGCTGATCCTTCCGAGCGGGCGATTGAAATCCAGACGGCTGAATTCCCGCGACAGCTTTTGCCCCATCCTTTCCGGTGCGTGGATGGCCATGGCCACTTCTCTCAAAATGAGACGGTTCATGCGGCGTCCTTGAGCCAGCCCAGCAGATAACCGGTGAAATACGCCGCGTTCATTTCCAGCCGCAGGGAATGGTGGGCGCCCTGTCGCAAACGCAAGGCCAGGGCTCGCCAGTAAGCACGTGCTACTTGCGGGTACAGGTACAGCGGCGGGATGCGCGAGTCAGCCCTGCGCTTGCGAGCGCCTTCCATACGGCCCTGGCGAAAGTGCAAATCGAGAAAATAGCCGCGCCGCAGTTTGGGGGTCTGGATGCGGTGATGGATGATGGCCAAGGGAACCCAGCGCACGCGGCAGCCGTGTTCGAGCAATCGACGGTAGATTTCAGTGTCTTCGCCTCCGATATTCGCTGTGCCCTGGCGGCCCAGCCGCGCATCGAAGTTGCCGATACGTTCGAACACGCTGCGGCGGAATGCGAAATTCCCGCCAAAGATGGGCGTGCCGTGTTCGGTCAGCCAGCGCGCCTCGCCGTGATCAAGCTTGCCCAGAAAGCCCAGCAACTCGTCCTGTAGCCAGAGGGGACGTGCGCCATCCTCGAAAAACACCTCGATGCGGCCTCCCAGTGCGTCCGGCTGGTGTTCGCGCATGGCCTGTTCATATTTGATGAGCCAGTCCGGCTCGGGGGTTTCGTCGTCGTCCATGAACAGGAGGTATTCGCCGCGCGCCTCCTCCAATGCGCGGTTGCGCGCATTGGAGAGCCCGAGTCTTTCCTCGCGCACGATGCGTACATCCATTCCCGCCGGCCGCCAGTCAGACGCGGCCAGCAATGTTGGCGTGGCATCTGAACTGGCATTGTCGATGACGAGGAATTCCCAGGGCGATGCGGGTGATTCCAGTCGGGCGAGATCGGCGAGCGTCCGCTCCAGCCGGTCGGCGTGGTTATGTGTGCACAGCGCGACAGTAATGTAGGGCCGGGTCACGGTGATCAGGAGGCTTCTTCCCGGTTCAAACCCAGACGCGCCAGCACCCGGATCGCACCGTATCGCAGGCTGTGGGCGAGGCTGCCGTCATTGCTGCCGAGCGTGATCTTGCGTCTGAGTGCCCCAGCACTGTCGGTGCCGAACACATCCAGGCGGCGCAAGCGGAAACGGTCAATATCGCGGCGATTGAATCCGGGCTGCACCGAAAATGCAGCACGATACCCCGCCGCCTTGGCCGCCTGCAGAACGCGATTGTCGTAATGGCCATACGGATAAGCCAGGTAAGGCACTTCCTCGCCGAGCAGCGCCTGCAAATCCTCGCGTGCGCCTGCGAGCTGATCGTGAAGAGGCTGATCGCCGAGCGTCGGCAGGTCGGCATGGTTGCGGGTGTGGGAATGAAAGCTGAATCCCTGCCCGCGCAGTTCGCGGATGTGCGAGGCTCCCATCAGGGGATAGGTGACGCCACTGGGGTTGTGGGCTTCGCACCACGCGTCACGCTGGCCGATCAACTGGCTGACCAGGAAGACGGTCGCCGGCCAACCGAGTTCCGCCAGTATCGGCGCGGCATGCTCGTGCACGCCGAGAAAGCCGTCGTCGAAGGTCAGCAGGAAAGACTGCTCCGGCAATTTTGTGCGCCCATCCAGCCAGGCGAAGAAATCGTCGATCGACACCGCGCGCCATCCCGTGCGTGCCAGAGTGCGCATATGCCCGGAGAAACGCTGTGCGCTGACGCAATACTTGCGCTCCCAGTCGTTGTGAGCCTCGCCCACGCGGTGATACATCAGAACGGGCACGCGCACGGCGGTCATGCGCGTTTTCCCTTCAGTTGGTCCGCCTTGATAACCAGCCACTCGAACCAGGCACCAGGAAGCAGGGCGGGGAGGATGTATTTCAGGTCAGCCGTTTTCCAGACGCCTTGCACAAAGGCGCGGCGGAAGAGTTTGTGTGCATCCGTCAGGCTGCGGTGCCAGTAGGCGCGATAGGCTTCGCGCAGCAGAAATCCGTCGGACAGTTCGATGACCCTGTCCCTGGACAGATGGGTAATCCGTTCGGGATGATGCGCGACGAAATCGCGCCGCACCTGCAGGGCATCCAGGACCTGCTTCCACTTGGTCTTGGAAATCTGCCCCTTGTCGTGCCAGCGGTAAAACGCCATCACCTCGGGTACGCGAACGATCTTCTGGGTGTGCGCATACAGTCGCAGCCAGAGGTCGTAATCCATCGCCGAGAACCGTCGTTCTGAAAACCCCTTGACCGCATCGATGGCTTCCCGCCGCACCAGTGCCGCGTGAATGGGCCACGGGCACGAACGCAAGAACTCCGCCGCCGTATCCATCTGGCTGTAATCAGGGGGAATGTAGGGATCAGTTCCAGGGGCGCCCGTGCCGACATTCTGCCAGCCGCAATAGGCAATGTCGGTCTGCTGGCCGTCCATCGCCGCAGAGAGTTTTTCCAGGCAGTCTGGCGTCCAGTAATCGTCTGCATCGAGGAATGCCACGCGCCCGCCGTGCGCGTGTTCCAGTCCGAGATTGCGTGCTGGATAGGGGCCCATGCGATCCTGGAAAAGCAGCGCCAGGCGGGATGGATGTTGGGCCGCAAGCTGCTGCAGGATGTCGACGCTGCCGTCGGTCGAGCCGTCATCCACCACGATCAGTTCCACGTCCGGGTAGGTTTGCCCCATCACGCAATTCACCGCCTCCTCGACGTAGGAGGCGGCGTTGTAGCACGGCATAATGACGCTGATGCGGGAGGGGACGAAGGCTTCGCTCATGGACGAAATTCTCGCACAGGAACATTGCGATACGTGGCTTCGCACGCATCGGCGATGCACTTCCAGTCGAAGCCGCGGGCAAACTCGCGACATGTCTCTGCATCGAAACGGGTTTCCCCGGCCAGATAACGGGCCAGGGCATCGCGGATGGAGTCGACATCAGGCGTGTCGACGAAGAACCCGGACCGGCCTTCGGCCACTGCCTCGGCTGCCCCCGCCAGTCGGGCGGCCAGGCTGGGCACACCGCTTGCGGCGGCTTCGAGATACACAATGCCGAAACCTTCATGGCTGCCGGGCACGATGGATGCGGTCAGGACGAACAGGTCGGCCCGCGCATAGAGGTCGCGCAAATCCGCATCGCTCACCCGTCCGGCAAAGTGCACACGTTCGCCCAGTCCCAGCGAATCGGCCAGCCGTTCCAGTTCAGGCCGAAGCATGCCTTCGCCTGCGACCGTGTATTCGAATTCGAACCGGTCTTTCAATGCAGCCAGGGCATGCAATATCCGATCGACATTTTTACGGGGCTCCGATAACCGGCACACGGTGAGCAGCTGCGGCACCTTGCTTCCCGGCGCGCGCGGCACCTCAAAAAACACCGGGTCGACGCCCACCCAGGCAATGTGCACCTTGTCCGCACAAGCGGGATGCCGCCTTGACAGAACCTCGGCCGTATAACGGCTGTTGGCGAGGATGGCCGCAGTGCGCGGAAGGGCACGCGCCAACATCCTTCGCGTGGCACGCCGCCACACCGGGCGCAGGTTTCGCCATAGCCATGGACGCAGCCGCCACAGTCCGGGCAGCGTGAGGGCCGGATAGGCCGTGAGCGGGTAAGGCGCCAGAAAATCGTTGCCATGCACCGAAACCACGGTGGGGCGGGTTTTCTCCGCGATCCAGGCATGGCAGGCAGACAGCGCATGCCAGACATCGATGGGTTCGTCCTTGAGCCGGGGCCAGTCCAGTCCCATGCAACTCGTCAGGACGGGCTTGATCGTGACACCGGGCGGCGCGCTGATGCGTGCGGATTGGGGCGGAGCATAAACCGTCACATGCAGGTCAGGGCGCTGCCCCAGTTCTTTCGCCAGTTGCCACGCATACGTTTCGACCCCGCCGAGATCGGGCGGGAATTCCGACGTGACGAGACCGATACGCAACGTCATGTCTCGATCCGAACCCAGCTACCCGGCCGCAGCGCATCCGCAGGAATCGTCCAGCCGTCTGGCACGGCGCTCAGCGCAGTATCCAGCGTGATGGCGCGCTGCCCGGTATTCACCACCAGGCAGGCAGCGCGTTCGACGCGGGAAAGATTCGCCACGACGATGCCGGCAAATGCCGGTTGGGGGACGCGTTGCGTGGCCGCCTGAGCTTCGGCGTTGCCGCCGTTGAGCGAGGGCGGCAGGCCCAGGCCGTGCTGCATGCAGAGCTGAAGCGCGTTGGCCAGCAGGGCGTCGGTTTCGGGACGTGGCTCGGCGAGACTGAGCAGAACCAGCGCCTCGGCATAGAATCCCACGGCGTACGCGCGGCCCTTGTGCTCCAGCCAGCGGCGCGCAATGCCGGTGCGCGCGCAATGTTCGAGGATGCCGTCAATGCAGGGCATGAACGCTGCCCGGCGAGGCCCGTGCGCGGCCCGCACCAGATCCATCAGGTTCACTGCCAGATAGTCGTACGCCCAGGTCTGCAGGCTCAGTTCGCGGTCGATGTAACCCCCGGGCATGACCAGGCGCGGAAAACGCGTCTTGAGGCGTGGCAGCCGCGGGATGAAGACCTGCCAGCCGATGCGCTTCCACAAACGTTTCCAGGCCGGCAGCCGCGCTGCCTGTTCGGTCGGCAACAGCGTCAGGTCGATGGCGGAAAACAGCAGCCGGTACAGCCATTCCATGGGTCGCAGAGACAGCACAGCGCGCGCAGCCTGGTAGCCGGACTCGACCAGCGGCGCGTATTGCGCGTCACCTGTCAGCGTGCCATAGCGTTCCAGCGCCACCAGCGTATCGAGTTGCGTGTTCAGCACCAGCATGTTTTGCGGCGACTTGCCCAAGGCCTTGCCTGGCCACCACCTGAACGGCGCGCGGCGCATCCCGGCCGCGCTCGTTTCCAGTTCGTCGTGATAGAACCACGCTCCAACGCCAGTGGCATCGTACTTGTCCGAAATGAACGCCACGCCGTGCGCAAGCGCCGATCGCACCACCGGGTCGTCATCCTCGCTCAGCGCGTCCATCATCAGGTGCATGGCCGAACAGTGAAGCCGGTAGTGCGACTCCATGTTGTCGGTCCACTCGCCATGGCGAAACCCGCCGTCCTCGCCTTGGCGAGACAGCACCGATAGCAGCAACTGGTTTTTGAGCAGTCCGTAAATGCGTTTGCCGGTAGCGCGCTGCAAACCGCTGAAGATCATATGCAGCGCGTGCGCGTCGTTCTCCGAACAGATGCGCCGCTTGTGCGGCCAGGCGTAGCGGTCTTCGTACACCCAGCCGTGGACCAGGTGTCGGTACAGGTCGGCGGGCTGGCCGTAGCGTGTGTGCGAGCCGAGCAGGAAATAGCCCTGGGTTTCGACAGGTGCCAGTTCCATCAACTCATCAATGAGTGCTGGATCGTCCAGTTTCCAGAGCACTGCATCCAGCGACCAGCCTTCGGGCACCGGCGCGAAACCGATTGCCACGCCGGACGCGTCAATTTCGAGGCCATTCAGATCTGCGTTGCGCTCTTCCAGAATGTGGCCGTGTGCGTTGACGCGGCGCAACGTTGTGGCCATGGGCAGCCAGTAGCTCGATGCGTCGGCATCGCGGCTTTGCAGCAGCCAGCCACCGGCTGCGCAGCGCAGCAGCGCGTAGTTGCCCTCCAGCCGCCATGAGGGGGCGGCAACGGAACGCAAAAACAGGCAGGCTGCCCCGGCAAAGGCATCCTGAACCCGTTGTTGCCCCTCCGCATCGACAGCGCTTCGCGTCCCGCAGCCAAACCGAAGGCGTGATCCCCCCCCCATGAAAGAATCGGCGAGACTCATCGGGATCAGGGTCGAGTCATCCATTGGCTTGCCTGGCCGCCCACGCCTTGCTCCAGGTCCGCACTTCATCCGGACAATCGCCAAAGCGCCGATGAGCATAATCCAGAATCGCACGCCGGGTGGCCAGATATTCCAGCCGGCTGCCGCGACCCAGCCACGCGCGGGCATAGTCTTCCACCGCCCATAGCAGGCGCTTGATCCATGCGGACGGGCCACTGCTCATGGAGAACCGGGGCGTCAGCCGGCCTAGGTTTTTCAGCCACAATCGCAGGCGTGCGGAAAATGGCGCATGGCGGCTGAACCACAGCAATTCATTGCGAATACTGAAGTAGGTGCGCAAGGGCGAGGATTCGCTGCCGAACGACACGCCGATCTTGTGCCAGATCTTGGCAGCAGGAACCACGATATTGCGCCACCCCGCCTTGCGCGCCCGGAACCCCCAGTCCACTTCTTCCCACACCAGAAAGAACGCTTCATCCAGCAGCCCGACCTGGCGCGCCACCTCGGAACGGAAAAAAAGCGCCGCCCCACAGGCGTAGTCGGTGTCGTGGTCGGTGGTGCCGAGGCTGGCTGCGTCCTCGCCCTGTCCCGGCCATTCCAGCCGCAGCTCTGACGGATTCCAGCGCGCGCCGTCAAACCAGACCTTCTCCGGTTCATCGAAATACAGGATGCGGGCACTGAACACGCCCGCATCCGGATGGCGCTGGGCAGACTCCAGCAGACGGTCCAGCAAGTCCGGTGCGACAGTGGTGTCGTTGTTCAGGATCAGAACGAAGTCCGCGCCATGGTCCAGTGCATGGCGGGTGCCGACATTGTTGCCGCCGGCATAACCCAGATTGCGGCCTGTTTCGATCAGCGTCAGCGGATAGGACGCGGTGAAAGGACGCAGGCGCGTCAGCGAATCGTCGGTCGAGCCGTTGTCGACCACGATCACATTGAAATTCGGAAACGTCAGCGTAGCCAGCGAGTCCAGGCAGGCCAGCGTGTCAGTGGCACCGTTCCAGTTGAGGACGACGATGGAAATCTGGATTGGCGACCTGGCGTCTCTAGCGACATGCGTCGTTATATCAGGTGTCACGATCAATTTTCCGCAAAACTGGCAGGCTTTGATATATCAGGTTTTCGTCGCCGCGCAGCCTGCAGCAGCGTGGTCAGGCTGCCCAGCCGGTAAGCCTTGATCGCACCGTTAAGCTGGATGACGGGCGGCATGATGGGTGCGGCAGGCATGCGGAGGATTTGTTGTGCCGTTATATGGGGGGCGCAGGTAGACACGGAGAGGGTGTGCTGGCTGCTCATTGTGGTGGAAGCTGCTGCTTCAGATGCCACAGCACGGCTGAAAAAACGGCGCGCATGCTCGACACCAATCGGGATGCGCGCCAGTAAATTTGCCTGAGCTTGTTGGGCTCACGGGAGGCGGCCGCAGCGGGGGAGGGCGGGTCCGTGTCGGGTGCCGCCGTCAGCGCATCGCGCGTCGCTTCAAGATAGGCGTGCCCCCACTTTTGGTCAGGTTCAAGATGGCAGCCCTCGGCCCATTCATTCCATGCGTTGATGAACACAATCCGCTCATCGCCTTCAAAGCGCTGCCGGGTTCGGTCGGCGATCTTGCCGAGCCATTGCCTGAAAAGGGCCGGCGTTGAGCCAATGAATATATTGGCATTGACGCTGCGCCGCGCACTGTTGTCCCACATCGGCGAGACACAACGAAACCAGGGATAGCCCGGCTCGGGCTTCGCTAGCATTCCCAGCATCGTGGCAGAGTAGGAATACACCCGGTTGTCTCGAAAAACAGCAGGCAACAGATTGAGCTTTCCCAACAGGGTGGCCATGCGCCCGCGAAACAGGATCTCCCCGCCCTTGGATGCGTCGGGCGCAAACTCGACCGCTGCGTCGAATCCAATGCTGTTCGGGTCGACGTCCTTAACGAAATTTTCAACACGCGCAAGATAGAGCCCGGGCAAACCGGCTTTCATGGCTTCCTCCTGCCAGAGTGCCGCGGTCTTGGCGGGGTCGGGCAAGAGTTCCGTGCGGTAGACCAGAAACAGCGGCTTGCCGTTGATGCAGATGTAGCGCGGGTCTTTGAATGCAGGGATCAGGCTGCGGATGTGCGCCAGGTCGTCCTCAAAGCTGTATTTCTGTTCCAGCAGTACATCCCGCTCACCGCCGTCCCACACCCGGGTCCAGTTCTCGTTGGCCCAGCATAGGCAAAAAGGCAGATCGGGCTTGCCGCTTTCCAGCACGTCATTGAAAGGCCGCTCCAGGATGCGGCGGCCATTGAACCAGTAGTGGTAGTAGCAGAAACCGTGGATGCCATGCTGGCGCGCCAGTTCGGCCTGCGCTTCGCGCACTTCGGGCAGGCGCAGATCGTAGAAACCCAGATCGGCAGGCTGGTGCGGCTGGTAATGTCCAGGAAACAGGGGTCTGGCTTTGGTGACGTTGCGCCATTCGGTAAACCCCTTGCCCCACCATTCATCGTTTTCTGGAACAGGATGGAACTGTGGCAGGTAAAAACAAATGCTTTTTATGTTGGTGCCTGACATAGATCAATTCTTGTGTTTTGATGCGTTGCGCAGCCGGATGAATAGGCGCGAGAATGGGCCAAAGCGGTGGTTCTCAAGCCAGTTCAATTTTGATTCCAAAGCCATTTTCTGCCTGTTGAGGTCGCCAATTTCCCCTTCGAGCTTCTTGATGGTGTCATTGGCATCGAGCCGGTGGTATTCCTCGGACTTTGTCGTAATCGAAGCAGGTAGTGCCTTGACAATAAATTGATAGGTAAATGCTTCCGGGTTTGTGTCCCTAATCCAATCAAGAAACGACTGCTCCTGAGCGGAAGCACAATACACGCTAAATTCAGTCTCCTGAGGATGCTTAACAACCCGATCCCAGGAAACGATTCTGTAGCCAGCTTCATAAAACAATTTCGCCACGTTTTTCTTCGTAAAAAAACGAATATGGGTGTTATCCAGCAAACCATATTTTTGATAATCAAACCGGCCGTGCGCGAGTTCCCAGCAGATTGCCGCATGGGAGATGTTTGGAATAGAGGCGATTAGATAGCCGTCTTTTTTGAGGAAGGGGCGTACTTTCTTTAGCGCTTCGGTCGGCTCGTAAAGATGTTCCAGGACATCCGCAAATGTTATTGCATCGAAGCGTTGGTCTCCTAACGCTTGCGACATATCGAGATCTTCGATATTCCCGATGATGAGGTTCTCGCAATACGGGCGGGCATCTTCGGCGGCCGATTTGTCAATTTCTACACCCGTTACTCTGCAGGCCAGCATTTCCTTGAGAAACCGGGTCTGGATACCGCTAGCACAGCCAACTTCAAGAACTTCTTGCCCCCGTCCTAGCAGTTCAATAATTTTAGAAGCTGAGTGGTTCGGATCATCCGTTATGTTGTAAAGGTACTTCTTTGATACCGTCATGCGTTCTCTCCTTGGGATTCAACAGGGAACGTGAGTATGACCAGGCCCCCGAAAGTGAGATTAATCCCTCATTCCATGTTCGATCTTCCACGTTGTCCGACACAACCTGTAGGTGCAGCAGATTTTCGGCATAAAAGATCGTGCGCGCGCCAGTGCCTTCCGCTACGCCAGCACGGATGGAATAAACGCCTGGCATGAAAGGGAATGACGGAATATCGAAAACGAGCACGTGTCGACCCACTTCAAGCCGATCCAATTTGAGTTGATTGAGACTTTGTTGGGTCGCGAGGTATATAAAGTCAGTCGTATGAATGCCTACTCCGAAAATAGGGACCCGGATTTCTTCTGTGATGTCGAAGGTGAATTGAATCCTGACTGACTGCTTATGCATCAGTTTACTGATGGGATTCCCCGCCTTATCGAGAACCTTAATGTCGTGGAGGAAAATTTCGCCAGATGCCCATTCATTGCTATTAGCTGAAATCAGGTTATTTGAGTTACTGGCGCTTATTTGGGTATCACTGGCCTCATAGAATTGAGTGCAGACAGCGTTAGCCGTGCCGTCACTGATAACCTGCCCCTTATTGAATAATAAGACTCGATTGCACAGACGTTCGACTTGCCGGATATTGTGGCTAACTAGTAACACGGTTTTACCCTGGCGCTTGATCATGTCTTCCATGCGATCAAAGCACTTTCGCTGAAACGCCAGGTCGCCCACGGCCAGCACCTCGTCCACAATCAGGATTTCCGATTCGACGCTGGTGGCCACGGCAAATGCCAGCTTGACCTGCATGCCCGAACTGTAGCGCTTGACGGGTGTGTCAATAAATTCGGCCATTTCGGCAAAATCGACAATTTCCTCGAATTTCCTGTCGATTTCCTTTTTTGACATGCCGAGTATGGCGCCGTTGAGGTAGACGTTTTCGCGCCCGGTGAAGTCGGGCACGAAGCCGGCGCCGACTTCGATCAGCGGCGCGATTCGGCCGTTTACCTTGACCGAGCCGCTGGTGGGGGTACTGATCTTCGCCAGCATCTTCAGCAGGGTGGACTTGCCTGCGCCGTTGTGGCCGATGATGCCGACCACCTCGCCGGGCTCGATCGAGAAACTGACATCGTCCAGTGCCTTGAAGAGGGGTCGTTCAGGCGCCGGCTTGCCCATCAGCCGCGCGCCGGTATTGAACAGGGTCTGCTTGAGGCCCTGGATGGCGCCGAGGCGGTACTCCTTGGTGAGGTGGCTGACTTCGATGGCGGGCATGGTTGGGATTCAGATGACGTCGGCGAAATAGCTTTCCGCGCGCTTGAAGTAGAGGTAGCTCAGCGGCAGCAGGATGGCGATCATGATGGCGCCGGGGATCATCGCGTTGAGGTCTGGCGGGGCGCCCCGCAGCACGACGCTCTGGAATGCATCGATGATGCCGGCCAGGGGGTTGAGGGTGTACAGGGTGTAGAGCGCATTCGACCACTCGCCCGCGGCCTGCTGTACCAGCAGCTTGTCCTTGACCAGTTGCAGGGGATAGATGACCGGCGAGGCATACATCAGCAGCGAGAGCAGAACCGGCAGGGCCTGGCCCACATCGCGGTAATAGACGTTGACCGCCGCGCCGACGAAGGCGATGGTCAGCGCTGCCAGCACGGTGTAGGCGATGATGAGCGGCACCCACAGGATGTAGACGCTGGGCAGCATCTGGTACCACGCCATCAGCCCCGCCAGGATGATGAAGTTGATGCCCAGTTCAACGAGCTTGGTGAGTACCGAGGTGATGGGAAAGATCTCGCGCGGAAAGTAGATCTTCTTGATCAGGGCGGTGTTGCCGACCACGCTGTTGACGCCCTCGGACGCGGATTCCTGGAAGAAGGTCCAGGGCATGAGGGCGGCGAAGGTGAGGATGGGGTAAGGAATGCTGCCGCTGTCGATGCCGACGAAGCTCTTGACCAGGGTGAAGATCAACATGAGCGTGACTGGCTTGATGATGGCCCAGGCGATGCCGAGATAGGCCTGTTTATAGCGTAGAGCGATGTTCTTCCACGCGAGTGTGGCCATCAACTCGCGGTAGTCGTAAAGGTTCTTGGCGAGGGTGGGCATGGCTACTGGTTTGGCTTGCAGTGAAGCTGTTTTCCCATATCCATTCTCGCTCTTTTCAATCCGCCCTGTTGGGCAATTGTCACGAATGACGATATGTTGACGCGATTTTTGGATATTGGGGCGAGGTGATTCGCGGAAAGATATTCGAGGGCGACGGCATTACAACACGGGTGCAATGCGCGTCCTTTCAGGTGCGAGCGGTGCCGCTGCGCCATGCCCGTCGTCAAGTGGCGGCGGGTCAGGATGCTCGGAGCTCGGATGCGTGTCAGCGGGTGCATGGCGGTATATTCTAGTCTGAGAGTGTTGCAGCAAGCGTTATGCCACGCTTGGGCGTGTTCGGCATTCGGCTTTGGTTACAATGAACCGTTCATCCCTAATCCTGTTTTGAGCGCCATGCAAACCCTCACCGTCGACCTCGGCGACCGTTCCTACTCCATCTATATTGGCGCTGGCCTGTTGGGCCAGCCTGATCTGCTGGTGCCGCACCTGGCGCAGAAGCGCGTGATGATCGTGACCAACGCCACGGTGGCGCCGCTGTATCTGGCGCGCCTGACGGCGACGCTGGAAGCCGGCGGGGTGGCGGTGGCGCAGGTGGTGCTGCCGGACGGCGAGGCATACAAGAACTGGGAAACCCTGAACCTGATTTTCGACGCGCTGCTGACCCACCGCGCCGAGCGCAAGACCACGCTCATTGCATTGGGGGGCGGCGTGATCGGCGACATGACCGGCTTCGCGGCGGCAAGCTACCAGCGCGGCGTGCCCTTCATCCAGATTCCCACCACGCTTTTGTCGCAGGTCGACTCCTCGGTGGGCGGCAAGACCGGGATCAACCATCCGCTCGGCAAGAACATGATCGGTGCGTTCTATCAGCCGAAGGTGGTGCTGGCCGACACGGACACGCTGAAAACGCTGCCGCCGCGCGAACTGTCGGCGGGCCTGGCCGAAGTGATCAAATACGGCCTGATCTGGGACGCCGAGTTCCTCGCCTGGCTGGAAGCCAACATGGACAGGCTGCGCGCACTCGACCCCGCGGCGATCACCCATGCGATCTATCGTTCCTGCGAGATCAAGGCGCAGGTGGTGGCGCAGGATGAGCGCGAAGGCGGCATCCGCGCCATTCTCAACCTCGGCCACACCTTCGGCCACGCGATCGAGACCGGCATGGGCTACGGTACCTGGCTGCACGGCGAGGCGGTGGCGGCTGGCATGGTGCTGGCGGCGCAAGCCTCGCAGCGCATGGGCTGGCTGACTGAGGCCGACGTCGAGCGCACCCGTGCGCTGATCCACGCCGCCGGGCTGCCGGACGTGGCGCCGGACCTGGGTGTCGACACGTATCTCGAATACATGGGCCACGACAAGAAAGTCGAGGGTGGCAAGATGCGCTTCGTGCTGCTGAAAAAGCTGGGCGAGGCGGTGATCACCGGCGCGGTGCCGACCGATGTGCTGACAGGCGTGCTGACCGCGCCTCACTGAAGAAATCCTGATGGAACCGTCGTTCGCACCCTATGCAGCGCATTCCAGTCAATCCCGCGGCCGCCTGCACGCCGAGCCGCCCGCCGCGCCGCGCTCCGAGTTCCAGCGCGACCGCGACCGCATCATCCACTCCACCGCGTTCCGCCGGCTGGAATACAAGACCCAGGTGTTCGTGAACCACGAAGGCGACCTGTTCCGCACCCGCCTCACCCACAGCATCGAAGTGGCGCAGATCGGCCGCACCATCGCCCGTTTGCTGAACCTCAACGAAGACCTGGTCGAGGCGGTGGCGCTGGCGCACGACCTCGGCCATACGCCGTTCGGCCACGCCGGGCAGGATGCGCTCAATGCCTGCATGCGCGAGCACGGCGGCTTCGAGCACAATCTGCAATCGCTGCGCGTGGTCGACCTGCTGGAGGAGCGCTACGCCGAATTCGACGGGCTCAACCTCACCTTCGAGGCGCGTGAGGGCATCCTCAAGCATTGCGCGCTCGGCAATGCCGAGAAGCTCGGCGAGATCGGGCGGCGCTTTCTCGACAAGCAGCAGCCCTCGCTGGAAGCGCAGATCGCCAACCTCGCCGACGAGATCGCCTACAACAACCATGACGTCGACGACGGCCTGCGCTCCGGGCTGATCACGCTGGAGCAGTTGAGCGAAGTGCAGATCTTTGCCCGCCACCTCGCCGAGGTGCGCGCGAGATACCCGGCCTTGCAAGGCCGCCGCGTGGTGACCGAAACCGTGCGCCGCATCATCAACACGCTGATCCTCGATCTGGTGAATACCACGCGGACGAATATCGAGAGCAGCGGCGTACAGACCCTCGCCGAGGTGCGTGCAGCCCCCCCGCTGGCGGCCTTCAGTCCCGCGCTGCTCGACGAACACCGCGAACTCAAGCGTTTCCTTCTGCACCACCTGTATCGCCACTACAAGGTGGCACGCATGAGCGCCAAGGCCAGCCGCATCATCAGCGATCTCTACACGGCCTTTACCGGCGATGCCCGACTGCTGCCGCCCGAACACCAGGCGCGCGAATCGCTCGAAGGCGCACGCGCGGTGGCCGACTACATCGCCGGGATGACCGACCGCTATGCCATGCGCGAACACCGGCGGATTTTCGCGGTGGAAGAGATTTACGGTTGAACCGGCGCAGCCGGAGTCAGCTTCCCCTGTGGGGAACGTGTCGCCCCGGATTCTCCTGCAATCTGTCAGCATTTTGTAAACGATTGGCCGCGGACCATGACGCGGCCATGGCCGTGAGAACCGCGCCGGGTGCCGGTTCGCAGCGTTTTACATGACTGGCATGCTTGCTGCTCGGGCGTATGCATCTGCATTCTGACCTGGGAGAGAAGGATGAGCGTACTGATCGAACCTGCCGACTTGCAGGCTGCGATGGCGAGCGAACCCATGCTGATGATCGACACCCGCGACCCGGGCGTATACGCCAAGGGGCATCTGCCCGGTGCGGTGAATCTGCGCGATATCTTTACCTATCTGGCGACCACGGACACGGACGGTCTGGTGGCGATGAAGGAAAAATTCGCCGAGGCGTTCGGGGCGGCCGGCCTGTCGGGCAAGGAAACGGCCGTGCTGTACGAGGATGCCATGAATACCGGCTTTGGCCAGTCGTGCCGCGGCTATTTCATCCTCAGCCATCTCGGTTATCCCAACATCAAGGTGCTGCACGGGGGCTATCAGGCCTGGCTGGCCGCAGGCCTGCCAGCCAGCACGGAGCCGGCGATGCCGGTCCCGGCGACCTTCCCTGCAGGCGCGCCAGCCGACGTGATGGTGGACAAGGAGGCGATGCTCGCAGCGGTGAAGTCCGGCAGCACGGTCCTGCTCGACGTGCGCGACGTCGACGAATGGATCGGGGCGAGTTCGTCGCCCTACGGTCCGGACTTCTGCCCGCGAAGGGGACGCATTCCCGGTGCGCGCTGGATCGAGTGGTATCGCCTGATGAAGCCGGGGGCCGATGGTCCGGTGTTCAAGGCGAAGGAGGAGGTGCTGGCCGAATGCCTGACGGCCGGCATCACGCCGGAGACGCCGGTGATCGTGTATTGCTTCAAGGGCGCGCGCGCATCCAATACCTTCCTCATCCTTAGGGAGGCGGGCATCCGGAACGTGAAGATATATTTCGGTTCGTGGAACGAGTGGTCGCGCGATCCGTCGTTGCCGATCGAGGAAGGGTTTCCGCGGGGGGCCGCGGCAGCCTACGCCAAAGCCGCCTGAGCGTAGCACCCACGGCGGGGCGACCGGGGGCGCCGATCGGCCGGTTCAGTCGCCGGGTGGCAGCGTACGCGCTGCCACCCAGCACGTTACCTCGCGTGCGCCCGCCCGTCTCAGGGTTCCGGCCAGTTCATCAAGACTGCTACCCGTGGTCATCACGTCGTCGATCAGGGCAATGTGTTGTCCCCGCATGTCGCCCGAGCACGCAAATGCGCCGCGCAGGTTGCGGCGTCGCGCGTCGTGCTTCAAGCCCATCTGCGGCGGCGTGTCGCGGATGCGCTGGCAACTGCCGGTATCGAGTGGCAGTCGCAGTCGCTTGGCCACTTCGCGCGCGATCTCGGTGGCGTGGTTGAAGCCGCGTTCGCGGATGCGCTGCGCATGCAGGGGCATGGCGATCAGGCGATCCGGCGCAGGGGTGCCTTCCACAATGCGGGCGAGGCACTCGCCCAGCGCCGGCGCGATGGCGAGGCGGCCGTGATATTTCAGGCGCGGGATCAGGCGGTCGAGGGGAAAGGCGTAGCCGAGTGCCGCAAGCGTGCGCCCGAACGCGGGCGGACGTTTGAGGCAGGCGCCGCAGGTCTGCCCAAGCGGGGTGGGAGTGGCGCACTGCGGGCACTGCGCCTGCGTGTGCCAGGGCAGGTCGGCCAGACAGGCGGGGCATAGGTGCCCCGCCCCCGCCGTATCTCCGCACAGGAGGCAGTTGCGCGGCAATATATGGTTAAAAAATGAGCTGATGTTCAATTTTATGGTGATCGAAAATTGACAGTGAGCGGCCCCTCCTTGAGAATAGGGTCATGAAAGTCAAACGTGTCATTTCCGCTTCGTCTTCCCGTTTTTCCGCGCAGCTATTCAATCTCATCACCATCGCGGTGCTGCTGATTTCTCTGACGACCCTGCTGCTGGGAAAGCTTCTTGCCAGCCATAAAATCGGCTTCCTGCCTTTGGTGCTGTCGCTGCCGCCGGTGATGATCTGGCTGGGGGCATCGATTTTCGTCTATGCCAGTATCGCGCACCATCCCAACCCGCGCACGACCCATTACAACAAGTGGGCAGGGTACCGCTATTACGGTGTGATGGGCAGCCTGGTGGTGTTCGGCCAGCCGCTCTATGACCTGCTGGGCGGCTGGCCGGGATTGATGCTGGTGCTGGGCTTGGCGGTGACGATCATCGTGCCGTGGGCGCTGTTTGATATTTACAAGGCCGCGCGCGAGCCATGGCAGGACATGACGATAGAGGTGGAGCTATGAGCGGCAAGCCGGGCTCCCGCGGAGCGGGATGCGCACGACCGCGAAGGGCTCCTGTCGCCGTATGGCGCTTGCATGGCTTGATGAATTTACGAGGCGACAATCAATGAATGATCTGGCCCATCCCCCCGTGCGCCGTTCGGTGGCCGACATCGACGTCCTGTTCGCACTGCCGTTCGCCGACCTGATGTTCCAGGCGCAGACGGTTCACCGCCAGAACTTCGATCCCAACAAGATGCAGCTTTCCACGCTGTTGTCGATCAAGACCGGTGGCTGTTCCGAGGATTGCGGCTACTGCCCGCAGTCGGCGCGCTACGACGCCGGCGTCGAGAACCAGGGCCTGCTCGATCTCGACGACGTGCTGAAGGCGGCGAAGGCCGCCAAGGCCGCCGGCGCCTCGCGCTTCTGCATGGGCGCCGCCTGGCGCGGTCCCAAGCAGCGCGATCTCGAACCCGTGCTCGACATGGTGCGCGAAGTGAAGGCGCTGGGACTGGAGACCTGCGCCACGCTGGGCATGCTGAAGGACGGCCAGGCCGAGCAGCTGAAGGACGCCGGCCTCGACTACTACAACCACAATCTCGACACTGCGCCCGAGTTCTACGGCGAGATCATCACCACCCGCGAGTACCAGGACCGCCTCGATACGCTCGAACGCGTGCGCCACGCCGATCTGCATGTCTGCTGCGGCGGCATCGTCGGCATGGGCGAATCGCGCACCCAGCGTGCCGGCCTGATCGCGCAGCTGGCCTCGCTCGACCCGCAGCCGGAGTCGGTGCCGATCAACCTGCTGGTGCAGGTCGAGGGCACGCCGCTCGCTGGCACCGAGGCACTCGATCCGCTGGAATTCGTGCGTACCATCGCGGTCGCGCGCATCTGCATGCCGAAGAGCTTCGTGCGGCTGTCCGCCGGTCGCCAGCAGATGAGCGACGCGGTGCAGGCGCTGTGCTTCCTCGCCGGTGCCAATTCGATCTTCTACGGCGAGAAACTGCTCACCACCGGCAACCCCGAATGGGAACGCGACCAGCGCCTGTTCGACAGCCTGGGCCTGACCGCGTTGTGACACACGCGGCGCTGACCCGCCTGCAGCAGGGGCTGGCGGCGCTGAAGACCGACCACCTCGATCGGCGGCGCCTGCTGCTCGACAGCGCGCAGGGCGCCCACGTCACGATCGACGGCCAGCGCGTCGTTTCCTTCTGCAGCAACGACTATCTCGGACTCGCCGCCGATCCGGCGCTGGTCGCCGCCGCGCACGCCGCACTCGATCAGTGCGGCGTCGGTGCGGGCGCGGCGCATCTCATCACCGGCCATCACCGTTTCCATCACGATTTCGAAGCCGCCTTCGCGCGCTTCGTCGGCAAGCCGGCAGCCCTGCTGTTTTCCACCGGCTACCTGGCCAACCTCGCGGTGGTCACCGCGCTGGTCGGGCGCCACGGCGAGGTGTTCGCCGACAAGCTCAATCACGCCTCGCTGATCGATGCCGCACAGCTGTCCGGCGCGCGCTTCTCCCGCTATCGCCACGGCGACCTCGCCCAGCTCGAAAGCCAGCTCGCGCAGAGCGCGGCGCAGGACAGGCTGATCGTGTCGGACCTGGTGTTCAGCATGGACGGCGATGTGGCGCCGGTCGATGCGCTGCTCGATCTGGCGGAACGCTACGACGCCTGGCTGTATCTGGACGATGCCCATGGCTTCGGCGTTCTGGACGAGGGCCGCGGCGGATTGACGGAACGCGCGCGCGCGAACGACCGCGTGATCTACCTGGCAACGCTGGGCAAGGCCGCGGGCGTGGGGGGCGCGGCGGTGGCGGCGCATGCCGGCGTGATCGACTGGCTGATCCAGAAAGCCCGCCCCTACATCTACACCACGGCGTCGCCGCCGCTGCTGGCGGCGTGCCTGCTGGAAAGCCTGCGGCAGATCGAGGCGGGGGCTGTGCGGCGCGAACGCCTGCGCAGCCATGTCGCACAATTACGCGCGGGGCTGTCCGGCCTGAAACGCGGCAGGCTGATGGACTCGGCGACGCCGATCCAGCCGCTGCTGGTCGGCGCGAATGCCGACGCGGTGCGGCTGTCGCAGGTCCTGCTCGCACGTGGCCTGCTGGTGCCGGCGATCCGCACGCCGACGGTGCCCGCCAACACGGCGCGGTTGCGCATCACCCTGTCGGCTGCACACAGCGCCGACGATGTCGCACAACTGATCGAGGCCCTGCATGCATCCGACTAGACCTGTCCTCGCACTGGTTCACGGCTGGGGCATGAATGCGCGTGTGTTCGATACCCTGGCCGAGAAACTGGCTGACGATTTCGAGGTGTGCGCACTCGACCTGCCGGGGCATGGCGGCCGCGACGCCCTGCCGCAGAACACCCTGCAGAGCTGGGCGGACGACCTGGTGCAGCAGCTCCCGGACGGGGCCCTGCTGCTCGGCTGGTCGCTGGGCGGCCAGGTGGCCATGCGCGCGGCACTCGACCAGCCCGGCAAGATCGCGCGTCTGATCCTGCTGGCGTCGACACCCAGATTCGTTGCGGCGGACGGCTGGGCGCACGGTATGGCCCTCGCCGACCTGCAGGCGTTTGGCGCGGCCCTGCTGACCGATCCCCAGGCCACACTGTTGCGTTTTCTCGGCCTGCAGACGCGCGGCATGGCGGGGCAGAAAGCGCTGCTGCAGTCCTTGCAGCAGACGCTGCTGGCGGCACCCGAGACACGTGCCGAGGCACTGGCTAGCGGTCTGGACATACTTCGGCAGGCCGACCTGCGCAGCGAGCTGCCGCGGCTGACGCAACCCGCCCTGATCCTGCACGGTGCCCTCGACACGCTGACGCCCGCCGCGGCAGGCGCCTGGCTTGCGGAGGTCTTGCCTGCTGCGCGGCATGTCGAGTTCGCGCGCGCGGCGCATGCACCGCATCTGTCACATGGCGAGGACGTGGCGGCGGCGATCCGGCGTTTTGCCCATGAGTGAATCCGAACTCGACCTTGCCGAGGTGCGGCGCGCTTTCGACCAGGCTGCCGCCAGCTACGATGTACATGCGGTGCTGCAGCGCGAGGTGTGCGACCGCCTGCTGGCGCGGCTCGATTTCATGGCGCTGCAGCCGGCACGCGTGCTCGATGTCGGTGCCGGCACCGGCTACGGCCTGGCACATCTGCATGCGCGCTACGCGGAAGCCGAGCTCTGCGCGCTCGATATCGCGCCGGCCATGCTGGCGGCGGCCCGTGGACGGTTGCCGCAGCCGACATGGACGCAGCGTGCGCTGCGGCATCTGGCGCCTTCCGCCACACGTGCGCCCCACCTCGTGTGTGCCGACATGGAACGGCTGCCGTTCGCTGCGAACAGCATGAACCTTGTCTGGTCCAGCCTGGCGCTGCAATGGGCACACGACCTGGAGGCCGCGCTCAAGGGGGTTCACCGGGTGCTTGCGCCGGGCGGTCTGCTGATGTTCGCCACGTTCGGTCCCGATACGCTGAAGGAGCTGCGGGCGGCTTTCTCCACCATTGACGATGCGCCGCACGTGAATCGCTTCATCGACCTGCATGACATCGGCGACATGCTGATTCACGCGGGTTTTTCCAGCCCGGTGATGGAAATGGAGATGCTGACGCTGACCTATGCCGATCTCAGAACCCTGATGCGTGATCTCAAGGGCATCGGTGCCCACAACGCGGCCACGACCCGCCGGCGCGGCCTGCTCGGCAGGTCGGCATGGGGGCGGCTGGAGCAGGCGTACGAGGCGAACCGGGTGCAAGGTCGCCTGCCGGCCACGTACGAAGTCCTCTATGGTCATGCATGGGCGGGCGACAAGATGCAGCGTGAAGACGGGCGCCAGGTGATCCAGTTCAACATCGGCGAGCGCCGCCGGAAAATGGGACTGGCATGAACGCGCGCGGTTATTTCGTCACCGGCACCGATACCGGCGTCGGCAAGACCCGCGTCGCGGTGGCGCTGATCCGGGCCCTGCGTGCACGAGGGCTGCGCGTGGCGGCCATGAAGCCGGTGTCGGCGGGCAGCGCGCCGGGGGAATTGAACGGGGATGTGGTGGCGCTGGTGCAGGCTGCCAATGTCGATGCCGACGTGTGCGACGTGAACCCCTACGCCCTTGCCGAACCGATCGCGCCGCACATCGCTGCGCAACGCGCAGGCGTGCGGATCGACCTGGAGGTCATTGCCGCCGCGTATTCGCGGCTTGCGGCCAGGGCTGACGTGGTGGTGGTCGAAGGGGCGGGTGGCTGGCGGGTGCCGCTCAACGAACACGAGGACATGGCGGATCTGGCGCAACGGCTCGGCCAGCCGGTCGTGCTGGTGGTGGGGCTGCGTCTGGGCTGTCTCAGTCATGCCATGCTGACGGCCGAGTCGGTGGCCAGCCGGCGCCTGCCGTGGGCCGGCTGGGTGGGGAACCATATCGAGCCGGCCATGCCGTACGCAGCGGAAAATGTGGCGGCCCTGCATGCACGCCTGCCTGGCCCCTGCCTGGGGGTGCAGGACTTTCTTCACGGGGACGATCCGGCCCCGAGCGCGCCGCAATGGCTGACGCCGCCTCAAAAATAAGTATCTTAGAATAGTCTTTAATAACGATATTTTATAGATAAATCAATAAGTTAGTTGGATCGTACTGCTTGTTCAGGCAAGCAGCCTCGTGTTAGTGTCTGCGACATATTGCCGCACGCGGTTTCCTCGGTTCTCGCTATGGAACGGGTGAATACGGAAGAGTGTGAAGGGGTGTCAACAGGCGCGTTTGTATTCCAATCCCGCCCTAATCATTCATTGACGCACAGCCAGCAGCGGCTCGTGTTCTGGAGCCTGGCAGCGATATGTTTCGCAACCGCAAGCGGGTTTGCGCTGCTGGGATACTGGCTGGTCCTGCCATTTGCCGGACTGGAGGTTGGCCTTCTGGCATGGTCCCTGGAAATCCTGCGCAGTCGGGAAGGGGATTACGAAACGCTCACGATCGAAGGGGATGTGGTGGTGCTGGAATGGCATGCCGGCACAAACGGAGAGCGCCGCGAAATGAATCGCCAGTGGGCGCGCGTGATATGCGACTGCAGGGCACCGGGCAGGGGGTGTCATCTGAGCCTCAGTTCTCACGGTCGTGAAACGAAAGTCGGACAGTACCTGAGCGACGAGGCGCGGCTGCAACTGGCTGCAACGTTGCGCAGGAAGTTGCAGGCATAAGGCAGTACGCGCCGCAACGGCTACCCATAACAAAGTCGAGAGGACGGGAGACGCGATGAAAGGCATGTGGCAACGGGCAGGGGTGGTGGGGGCGGCGTGGGCAGCCAGCCAGTCGGCGCTGGCGGACTATGCATACAACCTGCAGCCACCGGTGAGTCAGGTGGCGCGGGACGTGTTCCATCTGCACAGCCTCATCATGCTGGTGTGCATAGGAATTTTCGTCGTGGTGTTCGGCGCGATGTTCTATTCGCTGTTCAAGCATCGCAAATCGGTTGGCCACAAGGCCGCGCATTTTCACGAGAACACCACGGTCGAAATCATCTGGACCGTGATTCCGTTCGTCATCCTGGTGGGGATGGCCTATCCGGCCGCCAAGATCGTGATCGATATGAAGGACACCTCCAATCCCGACATGACCGTCAAGATCACCGGCTACCAGTGGAAATGGGGGTACGACTATCTCAACGATGGCGTTCACTTCTACAGCACCCTTGCCACCCCGCGCGAGCAGATTGACGGGACCGCGGCCAAGGATGCGCACTATCTGCTGGAAGTGGACGAACCGATGGTGGTGCCGGTGGGCAAACGGATACGTTTGCTGGTTACCGCCAACGACGTGATCCACTCCTGGTGGGTACCCGCGTTTGGCGTCAAGCAGGACGGCATTCCGGGTTTCATCCGGGACAGCTGGTTCAAGGCCGACAAGATCGGCACCTACCGTGGCCAGTGTGCCG
>JAJZRT010000149.1 GCA_021802595.1 Pseudomonadota bacterium | reverse complement strand
GATGCGCTGCTGGTGACGCGCAGCGAGGAGGGCATGAGCCTGTTCGACGCCGCCGGCGCGCATCATGAGGCCACGCGCGCGCAGGAAGTGTTCGACGTGTCCGGCGCCGGCGACACCGTGATCGCAGCCTATGCCGTGGCGCTGGCGGCTGGCGCGAGCGGCGTCGAGGCGGTGCGCCTGGCCAATCGCGCGGCGGGCATCGTGGTCGGCAAGTTCGGCACCGCAGTCGCGGCCGCCGACGAAGTCTTTGGAGAAGAAGCATGAGCCAGTACACCGTCGTCACCGGCGCCGCCGGGTTCATCGGCGCCAATATCGTCAAGGCGCTCAACGAGCGCGGCGAGACCAACATCATCGCTGTCGACAACCTGACCAAGGCCGACAAGTTCAGGAACCTGACGGATTGCGAAATCGCCGACTATTTCGACAAGGCCGAATTCCTCGACCTGGTCGAGGAGGGCGTGCTCGACGGCGCCGTGGCGGCGATCTTCCATGAAGGCGCGTGTTCCGACACCATGGAAACCGACGGCCGCTACATGATGGAGAACAACTACCGCTATTCCAGCGCGCTGCTCAAGTTCTGCCAGGACGAGGGCGCGCAGTTCCTCTATGCCTCGTCGGCGAGCGTATACGGCGCCGGGCGGGTATTCTCCGAGTCGCGCGAGTTCGAGTCGCCGCTCAACGTCTACGGCTATTCCAAGTTCCTGTTCGACCAGAGCGTGCGCCGCCTGTGGAGCGAGCGCACCGCGCAGATCGCCGGCTTCCGCTACTTCAACGTCTATGGCCCGCGCGAGCAGCACAAGGGGCGCATGGCCTCGGTGGCCTTCCATTTCTTCAACCAGTACCGCAGCGAGGGCCGGGTGAAGCTGTTCGAAGGCTGCGACGGCTATGCCAACGGCGAGCAGCGGCGCGACTTCGTCTCGATCGAGGATGTGGTGCGGGTCAACCTGTGGTTTCTCGACCACCCCGACGTCTCGGGCATCTTCAACGTCGGCACCGGGCGCTGCCAGAGCTTCAACGATGTCGCGGTGGCGGCAGTGAACGCGTGCCGCGCAGCGGAGAGCCAGCCGGCGCTGACGCTGGAGCAGATGCAGGCACAGGGCCTCGTCAGCTACATCGCCTTTCCCGAAGCGTTGAAGGGCAAGTACCAGAGCTATACCGAGGCGGATATCTCCGCACTGCGTGGCGCGGGGTATGATGCACCCTTCTATAGCGTGGAAGAAGGCACCGCGCGCTACATCCGGTATCTGTTGAAGGCATGAGCACCTACAAGACAATCGAGGATACGGTCGGCAACACGCCGCTGGTGCGCCTGAAGCGCATGCCTGGCACGACCAGCAACACCCTACTGGTCAAGCTGGAAGGCAACAACCCTGCGGGCTCGGTGAAGGACCGCCCGGCGCTGTCGATGATCGACGCGGCGCAGGCGCGCGGCGAGATCAAGCCTGGCGACACGCTGATCGAGGCGACCAGCGGCAACACCGGCATCGCGCTGGCGATGGCGGCGGCCATGCGCGGCTACAAGATGATCCTCATCATGCCTGAGCACCTGTCGATCGAACGGCGCCAGACCATGCGCGCCTTCGGCGCCGAGCTGCAATTGGTGAGCAAGGAAGCCGGCATGGAAGGCGCGCGCGACCTCGCGATCGCGATGGAGAAGCAGGGCATCGGCAAGATCCTCGACCAGTTCTCCAACCCCGACAATCCCGAGGCGCACTACCGCACCACCGGCCCGGAAATCTGGCGCGACACGCAGGGCAGGATCACCCATTTCGTCTCCAGCATGGGCACGACCGGCACCATCATGGGCTGCTCGCGCTACCTCAAGGAACAGAACCCTCACATCCAGATCGTCGGCGTGCAGCCCACCGAGGGTTCGCAGATTCCCGGCATCCGCAAGTGGCCGGATGAATACGTGCCGAAAATCTGCGATTACGAGCGCGTCGACCACATGATCTACGTGAGCCAGTGGAATGCGGAGGAGACCACCCGCCGGCTGGCGCGCGAGGAAGGCATCTTCGCCGGCATCTCGTCCGGCGGCGCGTTGTGGGCAGCGTTGCAACTGTCGAAGGAAGTCGAGAACGCGGTGATCGTCTCCATCGTCTGTGACCGCGGCGACCGCTATCTGTCCACAGGCGTCTTCCCGGCCTGATGCTCCGCAGTTGACTCCGTAGTGGCGAAAACCAGGACGATCTACACCTGCACCGAATGCGGCGGCACGCTGCCCAAGTGGCAGGGCCAGTGCCCGCATTGCAATGCCTGGAACACCCTGGTCGAGACCATCGCCGAATCGGCAAAGCCGCGTTTTGCCGCGCTGGCGGCGACTAGCACGGTGCAGCTGCTGCACGACGTCGAAGCTTCCGAGGAAAGCCGTATCGCCACCGATATCGGCGAACTCGACCGCGTGCTCGGTGGCGGCCTGGTTCCAGGCGGCGTCACGCTGATCGGCGGCGACCCTGGCATCGGCAAGTCGACGCTACTTCTACAAGCCCTGGCCGGCCTGTCCTGCAATCTGAAGACGCTCTACGTCAGCGGCGAGGAGTCGGCACGCCAGGTCGCGCTGCGCGCGCGGCGCTTGAGCCTGCCCGAGACGAGCCTGCCGGTGCTGCCGGAAATCAGGTTGGAAGCCATCCTCGCGCATCTGGCCGACATGAAGCCCGAGGTCGCGGTGATCGATTCGATCCAGACCGTGTATTCGGAAGCGCTGACCTCGGCCCCCGGCTCGGTGGCGCAGGTGCGCGAATGCGCGGCGCAGCTCACGCGCCATGCCAAGCAGACCGGCACCGCGATCATCCTCGTCGGCCACGTCACCAAGGAAGGCGCGATTGCCGGTCCGCGCGTGCTCGAGCACATCGTCGACACCGTGCTGTATTTCGAGGGCGACACCGGATCGAGTTTCCGGCTCGTGCGCGCGTTCAAGAACCGCTTCGGCGCGGTCAACGAGATCGGCGTGTTCGCGATGACCGAAAAGGGCCTGAAGGGCGTCTCCAATCCCTCGGCCATTTTCCTGTCGCGCCACGGCGAGCCGGTGCCGGGCTCCTGCGTGCTGGTGACGCAGGAAGGCACGCGGCCGCTGCTGGTGGAAATCCAGGCGCTGGTCGATTCCAGCCACGCGCCGAGCCCGCGCCGCCTGAGCGTCGGCCTGGAGCAGAACCGGCTGGCCATGCTGCTCGCCGTATTGCACCGTCACGCCGGCATCGCCTGCTTCGACCAGGACGTGTTCGTCAACGCGGTGGGCGGCGTAAAGATCAGCGAACCCGCTGCCGACCTCGCGGTGCTCGCCGCCATCGTCTCCTCGCTCAGAAGCCAGCCCTTGCCCGACAAGCTGGTGATGTTCGGCGAAGTCGGCCTCGCCGGCGAAATCCGTCCGGTGCAGCGCGGCCAGGAACGCCTCAAGGAAGCCGCCAAGCTCGGCTTCACCCAGGCCATCGTGCCGGCTGCCAATCAGCCCAAACAGAAAATCCCAGGGATGACGATTCATGCCGTGCAGCGGCTGGATGAGGCAATCGGGCTGTTCAGGGAGACTTGAGCGCGGGGTGGTGTCCAGCGAGCGTGCGAAGGAATTCGGCGATTGCCTGGCAGTCTTGGGTGAACTGTTTCAGGTGAGAGACGCCAATCGACCTGGGCGGTCGGTTATGGCTTCGTCAAATGTCTGCTCGCACAACCCAGGCAGTCCCCTGACTGAAGTTGGGAATCAGGTACAGCAAGCGCCAATTGAATCAATTCGGATTGCCGATGCGTTCCGGTCTTGCTGAAGATCGACTTGCGGTTATTGGTGAGCGATTTCGCGATCGTGTGTTCGACTCATTGCCGCAATGGCAAGCATCGGCCATATCTCTGCCGATGGAAAGGGCCGTTTAGCCTCCTCGCCGTCTACTGGGTCAAGCGCAGGCCCGGCAGATGCGCGTAGTTAATACGTGATTTAACCGTCCGAAATGACCTGGCCCCGAAGCGTGCCGAAATTCTTGATTGGTGTGACACACCTAGCAACCCCAGTCCGATGCGCTACAAAAAACGCCAAGCCTTTCTCCCGGCGTGGCTGCTCGCCTGGTTCAGCGCCGGGTTGGCCAGCCACTGGCGGGCAAGCGTCTGTCCTTGTTCATCACTGGACGGAGGCATCCGTGAGGCCAGCGCGCCGAAGGCGGCTTGTGCCCGTTCGGCGAACGCTGCATTGTCGAACAGGCCGGGCCTGGATCGGACGAAATGCACGGCCAGGGCATACCATTTGAGGGCTGCGACCGTGTCGGCCGGCACGCCTTCGCCGCGCTCGTAGAACCGGCCCAGCGCCAGGTGGGCCGCGGCCATGCCCTGGCCGGCTGCCTGTTCCATCAACCGGGTTGCCCGCTCGTCATTCCGGCGGACGCCGTCGCCCTTGTGGTAAATCCACCCGAGGTGATAGCAGGCGGGGCCATAGCTGTTTCGGGCGGAGCGGGCGAACCATTCCACGGCCCGGGAACCGTCCCTGGGCACGCCCCAGCCGTGGGCATAGAGGAGGCCCAGCATGTACTGTGCGCGTGGATGGTTCGCTTCGGCCGCCCGTTCCAGCCAATAGGCGGCCTTACGATGGTCCTGCGTGAAACCCGGGGACCAGCCGTGGAAGCTGGCGTTTTCGTAGGCGTAGCCGAACTCGAATGCGATGTCGGGCCATCGGGACACGCCCATCGCGACGACGCCGCACAGGGCCAACGCACCGGCCAGACCCGCCACGCGCCGTGTGCGTTTCGTCCCGGCAACGGTCATCGTTCCCTCCTGTTCGACGCTAGCTCAACAGCTGCCCATGCTCTCGTGTATCGTGGAACGCGACCTTGGGCCAGCGCTCCTGCGCCAGCTGCAAATTCACCCGCGTATCTGCCAGGTAGACCAGGTTGCCGTCAACGTCCTTTGCCAGCCTTAGCGAGTTCGCCTTGGTGAATTCGGCGAGGTGCTGGGCGTCGGGACAGGTGACCCAGCGCGCGGTGTGGATGCCGGCGTTCTCGAAGGTCGCGTCGACGCCGTATTCGGTCTTCAGCCGGTGCGCGACGATCTCGAACTGCAGCGGGCCGACGGCGCCGATCAGCAGCGTGTTGTCGGCGAAGGGCTCGAACACCTGCACCGCGCCTTCCTCGCCGAGCTCCAGCAGGCCCTTGTTGAGCTGCTTGGCGCGCAAGGGGTCGCGCAGGCGAGGCTTGGAGAACAGCTCGGGGGCGAAGTAGGGGATGCCCTTGTATTGCAGCGCCTCGCCTTCGGTGAGGGTGTCGCCGATATGCAGCTGGCCGTGGTTGTGGATGCCGATGATGTCGCCCGCCACCGCGTCTTCCATGCGGGTGCGCTCGTTGGCCATGAAGACGACCGCGTTGGCAATCTTCATGTCCTTGCCGGTGCGGCGATGGCGCACCTTCATGCCGGGACTGTAGCGGCCCGAGCAGACGCGGAAGAAGGCGATGCGGTCGCGGTGGTTCGGATCCATGTTGGCCTGGATCTTGAACACGAAACCGGTGAACTTGGGCTCGGTCGGCTCGACGATGCGCTCGATCGCCTCGCGCGGCAGCGGCGACGGCGCCCAGTCGGACAGTGCGCGCAGCACTTCGCGCACGCCGAAGTTGTTGATCCCGGAACCGAAGAACACGGGCGTCTGCCTGCCGGCGAGGAAGTCGTCGATCTGGAAGGCGGCGCCGGCGCCGCGCACGAGTTCGACCTCGCCGAGCAGGGTGTCGGCTTCCAGGGGAAACAGCTCGCGCAGTTTCGTCTCGCCCAGACCTTGCAGCGATTCGAACTGCTGCCCGGCGTTTTCCTCGCCGGCCTTGAAGCGCAGGATCTCGTCATGGATCAGGTGGTAGACACCCTGGAAACGCTTGCCCATGCCGATGGGCCAGGTCACCGGCGCGCAGTGGATTTTCAGGATCGACTCGATTTCGTCGAGCAGTTCCAGCGGTTCGCGCACTTCGCGGTCGAGCTTGTTGATGAAGGTGATGATGGGCGTATTGCGCATCCGGCACACTTCGAGCAGCTTGATTGTCTGCTCTTCCACGCCCTTGGCGGCGTCGACCACCATGATGGCGGCATCGACCGCCGTCAGCACGCGGTAGGTGTCTTCCGAGAAGTCCTTGTGGCCGGGGGTGTCGAGCAGGTTGAACACGCAGTCGCCGTAGCTGAATTGCATGACCGAGCTCGCCACCGAAATGCCGCGCTCCTGCTCCACCGCCATCCAGTCGGAGGTGGCGAACTTGCCGCTTTTTTTGGCCTTGACCGTGCCGGCCATCTGGATGGCGCCGCCGAACAGCAGCAGCTTTTCGGTCAGCGTGGTCTTACCCGCATCGGGGTGCGAAATGATCGCGAAGGTGCGGCGTTTACTGACGTCACGCGCCAGGGCGGGATCGCCGGTTTGGGCCGGCGCGGTTGCGGTGGATTCCATTGGGGGAGGGCGGGCAGAGATGAAGCAAGCCGCAATTTTAAGCTATTTCATGCGGCAGACTCCCACTCGGCGAGGCAATTTCACGAGCGGATATCTGGCTGCACCTTGCATCGGGATGGGCGATTGGCACCCGCCGTGAAGCTTCCAGATGACGAGTCGAAAAGCTTAACCATGATTCAAGAATGGGTGTATGGTTGCTTCGACGCAACCCGGCCCAGCAACGCTGCCAGCGTGGCCGGTTCAAGTATTTCCTCTTATTCCCGCATAGAAAACTTCGATTGAGATAGCGCACTTGCCCGTGGCGACAGGCGAGGCCTTCGGAGTACCATTTCGGATGTTCAATTCGGGTTAAAACCCGCTATCTGGGAATGACTTGAAGCCTTGAATCCCAGGTAATTCCAAGTGGCTTTACTTCCATCGGATGGAGGAAACAACAATGACGGAGCATGTTGCGACCAACGAGACGATTCTCGTGGTGGGCGGCGGGATTTCCGGCATGACTGCCGCGCTCGAGGCGGCCGAAACCGGCAAGAACGTCGTCCTGGTTGAGAAAAATCCCGCGCTGGGCGGACGGACTTCCCAGTTGTATCGCTACTTCCCCAAGCTGTGCCACCCCACCTGCGGTCTGGAAATCAACCTGCGCCGCCTCAAGAACAACCCCCGCGTGCGCGTGCTGACGCTGGCCGAAGTGACCGGCATCGAAGGCGACACCGGCAATTACACCGCCTCCATCAAGATCAAGCCGCGCTACGTTAACGAGAACTGCACCGCCTGCGGCGATTGCGGGCGCGCGGTCGAGACGCTGGTTGCCGACCCCTTCAACTACAACCTCGGCCAGCACAAGGCCGCCTTCCTGCCGAACGCGATGGCCTACCCGCAGCGCTACGTGCTGGACCCGGCGATCATCGGCACCGCCGACGCCGACAAGGCAAAAGCCGCCTGCAAATATGGCGCTATCGACCTCGACATGAAAGAGGAAACGATCCAGGTCAAGGCCGGCGCGGTGGTATGGGCGACCGGCTGGCAGCCCTACGACGCGGCCAAGATTCAGCCCTACGGCTATGGCCGCTTCAAGAACGTCATTACCAGCGTCGAATTCGAGCGCCTGGCCGACATCCACGGCCCCACCGGCGGCAAGATCCTGCGTCCCTCGGACGGCAAGGAAGCGAAGAACATCGCCTTCATCCAGTGCGCCGGCTCGCGCGACGAGAACCACTTGCGCCACTGTTCGCGCATCTGCTGCATGGCGTCGCTGAAGCAGACGCATTACGTGCGCGAGAAGTATCCGGAAGACGGCAAATCGACGATCTATTACATCGACATCCGTGCCATCGACCGCTTCGAGGATTTCTATCAAAAAGTCCAGGCCGACCCCTCGGTCACCTTCATCAAGTCCAAGGTCGCGAAGATCACCGAAGACGAGCACGGCAACGCGGTGTGCCATGGCGTCAATACCGAAGGCTACAAGCGCTACATGACGCCGCACGACCTGGTGGTGCTGGCGGTGGGCATGGAGCCCTCGGTCAAGGGCATCAACATTCCCGGCCACATCGTC
>JAJZRT010000148.1 GCA_021802595.1 Pseudomonadota bacterium | reverse complement strand
ATCGACCGCTGCAAAATTGACCTCGGCCACCGGGTTGTGGTTTAATTCGCGCCGCTTCGGGGCAGTTAGCTCAGCGGTAGAGCATCGCCTTCACACGGCGGGGGTCACAGGTTCAAACCCTGTACTGCCCACCACCCGAACATTTCCCGTCCGGCCGCCAAGCCGGATCGCCCGCTTCCACCAATCGATGCGGGTTTTCGATTGATCTCGCGATCACTGTCCGTCTGCCTCGATTGGTGTTGCTGCAAGTGCAACAGGCCGTCGCAGGAAACCACATGACTACTGAAACAAGCTTTGCCAGCCTGGCGCTGGCCGAACCCATTTTGCGTGCCATTGCCGATGCCGGCTATACCACGCCCACCCCGATCCAGGCGCAGGCGATTCCGCAGGTGCTGGCCGGCGGCGACCTGCTCGCCGCGGCGCAGACCGGCACCGGCAAGACCGCCGGCTTCACGCTGCCGATCCTGCATCACCTGTCGATGCGTGCCGCGCAGGCGCCCAAGCCAGGCCGTCCGCGCTGCCTGATTCTGGTGCCGACGCGCGAACTCGCCGCGCAGGTCGAGGAATCGGTCAAGACCTACGGCAAATACCTGTCGCTCACCTCGATGGTGATGTTCGGCGGGGTCAACATCAACCCGCAGTTCAAGGCGCTGAAATCGCGCGTCGACATTCTCGTCGCCACGCCGGGCCGGTTGCTCGACCATCTGGGGCAGAAGACCGTCGATCTGTCCGGCGTCGAAATCCTCGTGCTCGACGAAGCCGACCGCATGCTCGACATGGGCTTCATCCGCGACATCAAGAAGGTGCTTGCCGTGCTGCCGAAGCAGCGCCAGAACCTGCTGTTCTCGGCGACCTTCTCCGACGAGATCCGCACGCTCGCCAACGGCCTCCTGCACAACCCCAGGAGTGTCGAAGTGGCGCGCCGCAACACCACGGTGGAAGTGGTCGAGCAGTCGATGCACCGCGTGCCGCAGGCGCACAAGCGGGATTTGCTGGCGCACCTGATCAAGCACCACGACTGGCAGCAGGTGCTGGTTTTCACCCGCACCAAGCACGGCGCCAACAAGCTCGCCGAAAAGCTCGTCAAGGACAACATCACCGCTGCCGCGATCCACGGCAACAAGAGCCAGTCGGCGCGCACCAAGGCGCTGGCGAGCTTCAAGGACGGCAGCGTGCGCGTGCTGGTCGCCACCGACATCGCCGCGCGCGGTATCGACATCGACCAGCTACCGCAGGTGGTCAACTTCGAACTGCCCAACGTGCCGGAGGACTACGTCCACCGCATCGGCCGCACCGGCCGTGCCGGCGCCACCGGCTCGGCGCTGTCGCTGGTCGACGACGAGGAAATGGGCTACCTGCGCGACATCGAGAAGCTGATCAAGCGCTCGATCGTGCGCGTCGAGATCGAGCCGGGCTTCGTGCCACCCGCCAAGGCCGACCTGATGTCCGACGAGCGGCCACCGCGTCCGCCGCAGGGACGGGGTGGCCAGCGCCAGGGGCAGAATGCTGGCCAGCGCCAGGGACAAAACTCCCGGCAGTCGCAATCCGGCAACCGCAACGCGACGGGGCATGCTCCGCAAGCGGCCAGGTCCGCTGCCGCTAAGCCTGCTGCACAGCCAGGGCGCGTCGCGCAGAACCCGAACGCGCCGCGCAAGCCGCGTCCGCAGGCGGCGCTGTTCTCGGCCAAGCCGGGCACGCGCGGGCATTGAGTGGTGAGCGGTGAGCAGGTTTTTGCTACCGCTTACCGTTCTCCACCACCCACACATCATCCCGCGAGGCTTTAGAATCCGCGCCATGGATACCCTCGCCAGCTACGACGAACTCCCCTACGACAGTCTGCCGCTGCCCGAAACCCAGCCGGATTTCCTGGCGGCGGTGGCGAAACTTCACGGTTTCGATACAGCCGATCCGTCCCGGGCACGCATCCTCGAACTCGGGTGCGCGCAGGGCGGCAACCTGGTTCCCCTGGCGTGGCGCTGGTCAGAATCCGAGTGTGTGGGCGTGGAGTTGTCGCGCGTGCAGGCCGAGGCGGGCGCGGCATTCATCGCCGCCCTGGGTGCGCAAAATGTCCGCATCGTGCATGGCGATCTGGCCGCACTGCCTGCCGATCTCGGCCGGTTCGACTACATCATCGCCCATGGCGTATTTTCCTGGGTGCCGCCTGCGGTACGGCAGGCGCTGCTCGATGTCTGCCGACGCCATCTGTCGCCGCAGGGCATTGCCTATGTCAGTTTCAATGTCACGGCCGGCTGGGCCCGTCTCCAGCCCCTGCGCACTGCGCTGATCGAACGCACTACGGCGGACCTGCCTGCGCCGGCGAGGCTTCAACAGGCTCTGCGCGTGCTGGACGAACTGGAGGCCGAATGGACCGATCCGGTTCTGCTGAAGGAGATCGCCTATCTCAAGACAGCCGCGCCATCCTACCTTTTCCATGAATACCTCGCCCCATTCAATGCACCGATGCGGTTTGCCGAGTTTGCCTCGCAGCTTGATGCACACGGCCTGCGCTATGTCGGAGAAGCGGGACCGCGCCGCGCCGTGGTCGAACTCGAGGACGCCTGGGGGCTGACACCGGAGGGCATGGCCGGGCGCTGGCAGGATGCCGAGGAGGCGCTGGACACGGCGCATAGCACCCGCTTTCGGCGGGCGCTCATCGCGCGCGCCGACGCGCCGTGTGCCCGGCCACTCCGGGCGCAGGCCCTGCACGATCTGGCGTTTTATGCGGATCTGCGCTGCGATGAGGAGATCGATCTGGAGAGCGCCTGCGAGCAGACCTTCGTCAACCCGGCGGGCAATGCCTTTCCCGTCGCGTACCCGGCCATGAAAGCGGGGGCGATGATCCTGGCGATGGCCTATCCCGGTGCGCTCGGGTATTCAGGCCTGCTGGCCGAGGCTCGGCGAATGATGGCCGGATATGGCGTGACGGACCATGTCGACGACGCAGCGTTTCGCACAGCGCTGTTTCAACTGGTGATGGCCCACGGCGTGACGCCCGGCATGTCCCTGGATGCCTGCGCGCACGACCCCGGCGAGCGGCCCCGGGCGCATGGCCTGGCTCACCTGCAGGCGCGGTCGCCCGGCTGGGTGGTGAGTGGTGCGCGTCATGTCGCGATCGATCTGGATGCACCTGGGCGCATGCTGCTGGGCTTGCTGGATGGCCGCCACACGATCGGGGAACTCGCGGCCATCATGCAGGCCAGCCTGGCCGAGGCGGGAGAGGCTTTGTCGCTGGAAACCGTCGGGGAATTGACGCGCCGGCAGCTGTGGCTGTTTTCACGGCAGGGCTTGCTGGTGGGGTGAAGCCGGCAGGCGAATGATCGAGCCTGGCGGGGTCAAACGGAACGGATGAGCGCTTCAGGCTGGTGGATGCCGTAGCCCTGTGCGAAATCCACGCCGATTTCCCGCAGTTTTTCCAGGATGGTTTCGTCTTCGACGAACTCGGCGATGATCTTGATTCCCATGACATGGCCGATGCGATTGATGGATTCGACCATGGCGAAGTCCACCAGGTCCTGCGCCATCCCCTTGACGAAGGCACCATCAATTTTCAGGTAGTCCACATTCAGGTTCTTCAGGTAGGAATAGGAGGACATGCCGCTACCGAAGTCATCGAGCGCGAAGCAGCAGCCGCGTTTCTTGAGTTCGGTAATGAAGTCGTTGGCACGGCCTATGTTGGCGATGGCCGCGGTTTCGGTGATCTCGAAGCAAATCCGCCCGGCTTCCACACCGGTGCGGACGAGCTCATCCACGATGTACTGCAGGAAATGCCTGTCGCCCAGCGATTGCCCCGAAAGATTGATGGACAGGAACTGCAGATGATCGTTGCAGGTCAATGGATTCGCCGCCAGCCATTCCAGCGCGTGGGTGACGACCCAGCGGTCCAGCATGGCCATGACGTTATAGCGTTCCGCCGCCGGAATGAAAGCCATGGGGGGGATGATCGCGCCGTTCTCGTCCTGCATGCGCAGCAATATTTCGGCATGTTCGACGTTGTCTGATCCGGCCACGGCGACGATGTTCTGGCGGAAAAGAAGCAGACGGTTCTCTTCGATCGCCTTGTGGATACGGGCGATCCACTGCATTTCCCCGTATCGGTCCACGCTCGCGTTTCCGTCGTGGAACACCTGGATGCGGTTGCGCCCCTCGTCCTTCGCCACGTAGCACGCCGCATCCGCCGCGCTCATCACTGCCGCCGAATTCTCGCTTGACGCGGAGATTTCCACCAGGCCGATGCTGACGCCCACCTGGAAAATCTTGTCTTCCCAGACAAACCGGAAATCGGAGAGGGTCTGGCGCAGGGATTCCGCGATCTGTTTGCCGCGCCCGATATCGCAGCCTTCCAGCAATACGCCGAACTCGTCCCCGCCCAGACGCGCCAGGGTGTCGCTGTGGCGAATCTTGTCGTCCAGCAGAATACCGAGTTGTGCCAGCAGCTGATCGCCCGCCACGTGGCCACAGGTATCGTTGACCACCTTGAACTGGTCCAGATCGAGATACAGCAGGATGTGCCGCTTGTGTTCGCGTTTTGCGCTTTCCAGTGCCTCTTCGAGCTTGCGCTCGAATTCGCGCCGATTGGCCAGACCCGTCAGCGAATCATGGCTTGCCTGGTGTGACAGCTGGTGCGCCAGTTTGCGTGCATGGCTGACATCCTGGCACACCATCACCGTGCCGATCACTTCACCCCTGTCGTTTCGCATGGGCGCCGCGGAGGCCTCGATCGCGATCAATGTACCGTCCTTGCGCTGCAGGGCGGCATGGGCATGCAGCGTTTCCACGCTATGGCTCTTCAGGCAGTCCTGTACGGGGTTGCGCACGGCCTGGGCCGTGTCGTCGTGCACGAGCCTGATTACGCTGTCCACGGGCAAGCCGCGCGCCGCATCGTTGCGCCACCCGGTCAGGCGTTCGGCGACCGGGTTCAGGTAGAGCACCTCGGTGGCGGAGTTGGTGGTGATGACGGCATCGGTGATGGACTGCAGCGTGACTTCGGCGCGCTCCTTTTCCCTGAACAGTTCCGCTTCCGATCGGGTGGCGCGGGCCAAGGCAATGCGCAGATCGGCCTGTTGCTGTTCGATGGAATCGAGTGCCCGGTTGATGAACCTGGCGAGAAAGCCGAATTCGTCGCTGCGTGTTTCGTCGAAACGCGCAGCGGTATTTCCATCGGAAAAGTTCTTCGCTGCCGCAACCATGTTGGAGAAGGGCCGGGACAGCATGCGCTGAAGAATCTTCTGCAGGATCAATCCGAATGTCATGACCAGCAGGCCGATCGATATCAGGATTTTCCTGCGGTCGTCCGAAATCGTCTTCTTCAGGCTGGGAAAAAACACCCTGATTTGCATGGGCCGGCCCTGCGCGCCGGCTTCCTGGCCATGAAACTGCAGTGCCTGCGATACCGATTCCTGATCAGCATGCGTGTCGCCGATCAGCAGGGAATCGGTCCCGCGCCGGAGTTCGATCGCCTCGAAATGAAAACCGGGTTTAAGCGTATCGATGATTCGCAGCAGCGTACCGCGGTTGTCCTTCAGCGGGCCATCTGCGAACCGGTTTGCTTCAGGATGTTCGGTAATTTCATGCACCAGCAGTCGGGTCTCGCTGGCATTGCGCGCGCCGAGTTCGTTCTCACGGCCTTTCAGGACGATGACGGCGATCGCCAGCCCGACCAGCACCATGCCCCAGAAGACAATGCCGGTAATCTTGACCGGCAGGCCGCTGGAGAGAGGGGGGGTCCCTTTTTCGTTAATCCCGTCTTTCACCGGCACCCGGCCCACTTCACGCCGATCAGAACCGGGCAGACGCCGCTGGCCCCCGCACCGAAAATGGTGAATCCCATGAACCAGGGGAAAAACCACATCGTGTCGTAGAACAGCACATAGGTGATGAGCAGCATCAAGCCGACGATCAAGCGCCAGGCGCGTTCGGCCTCGAAATTGAACCGGTTCTTCTGCTGGAAGGGCGCCAGATTGCTGTCCGTTGCGGACGCCCCCTGCAGCCTGCGCAGCAGCAATGGCACGCGCAAATTGGTGGCGCCTTCGAGCAAAAGCAGCCCGATGAGGCAATACATCAGATAGCTGATCTCAAAGTACAACGATATCAGCAGCAGCATGCCGAGTATCAGTCGATACGTCCGATCGCTCATGTTCTCTCTTCCAGTCTTGTTATGTAGGGCGCATCAAACCTTGCCGGGCTTGGGAGCGATTCGTCGCAATGCGTGCCGGCCAGGACGCGATCACAGGATCAATACGTAGTTTGTTTCGGCTGTTTGACGGATTTCTGAAGTGGAACATTTGTCCGGCGATTCCTGGCCCTGCCCTGTCGTCAGACAGGATCGGGCTGGCCGGTTCGTTCCTAGGGTGCGCGTCCCGTACAGCCTTAGCGGGGTGCCTGCCAGCAGTTGTTTCCGACCTGGAAACTCATCGAGAGTTGTTCGCTGGAGGGGTACAGCACGTATTTGAGTCCAAGGTAATCCGGACCTTTTCGCCAGAACATCGCCAGCAGGTCCTTTTCACCGTTGGCGACGACGCTGGTATAGGGAATGACCTTGAGCGGATTGCCGTACAGGTTGGAATAGTTCGATGCGATGGTGACGAAATGGCGGAAATCCGGTTCGATTTCCTGGTCGAAGGCCACCAGCCTGTCGTTGCAGAACGTGAACAGAAAGCGGCGGCCGGTCGGATTGCTGGGCAGGTCGTAGGCAAACAGCCCATCGTTTCCGACCGGCAGGGTTCTGTCGAAATTCCAGGTCTTGAGGGCTAGTTCGACTTCGCTTCGGCTCATGCCGTTCTTGAATTCGCCGACTTCCCACGCCTGGGCGGGCAGGGCGAGCAGCAGTCCGGCAAGCAGGCAGAGCGCTTGGGTTCGGGTCATGGCATCCCCATGGGCAAGGTCGGGTCAGTTCTTGAAAGCGGACATGGCCGGGCCGACTTTACTGCCCGCTGACGGCGCCGAACACCTTTTTCAGCAGATCGCTGCCAGCCTGCACCGGATTGGCGCGGATCGCGGCTTCCTTCTCGCCGATCACGGTGTAGAGCCGGTCGAGCGCCTGCTGGGTCACGTACTGGTCGACGCTCGCCTCCTTCTTGTCGATCAGGTTGAACTGCGCGGCTGCGCCGGCGTACTGGTTGTACTGGCGCGCCAGGCCGACCTTGTCGGTGGACGCCTTGACGATGGGGCCGAAGCGCTTGGTCAGCGTGGCTTCGGTTTTCCTGCGGAAAAAATCGGTGGCCGAGGTCTTGCCGCCCGTCAGGATGCCCTTCGCATCCTCCAGCGTCATCTGCTTCACGGCATCGACCAGCAGGGTTTTCGCCTGCGGCACGGCGGCCTCGGCGGCGCGGTTCATCGACAGCACGAGGTCGTCGGCCTGCTTGCCCATGCCGAGCAGGCGCATGGCCTTTTCCGCCTTCTGCAGGCTGCGCGGCAGCGGAATCCTCAGCGCGGCGTTGCCGAAGAATCCGTCCTTCTGGCCGAGCTGGGCGACGGCGGCGTCGGCGCCGCGGGTCAGCGCCTCCTTCAGGCCGGCGTTGATTTCCGTCGTGGAAAGCGTATCGACGCCTGCGCTGGTGGACGGGGATGTCGAGCCGGATGGCGTGCTGATCACGTCCTTCAGCAGCTTGTCCAGGTCGAAGGCGTGGGCGGGAAGCGCGAGGGCGAGGCCCCCAGCCAGTATCACCGAAGCCCTTGAAGCCAGAACCGCCATGGTGCATCTCCTTGTCGGACGGGGATCACAATACCTCTGCAGCATAGTCCGCCAGGCGCGAACGTTCGCCCCGCTGCAGCGTGACGTGGCCGTTGTGCGGCCAGCCCTTGAAGTGGTCGACGACGTAGGTGAGGCCGGAGCTGCCCTCGGTGAGGTAGGGCGTGTCGATCTGCGAGATGTTGCCCAGGCATACCACCTTGGTGCCGGGGCCCGCACGGGTGATCAGCGTCTTCATCTGCTTCGGTGTGAGGTTTTGCGCCTCGTCGATGATGAGTAGCTTGT
>JAJZRT010000147.1 GCA_021802595.1 Pseudomonadota bacterium | reverse complement strand
CTGGGCTTGCTGCCGCGCCTGCAGCATCGCACCCTCACGCGCATCGTGGTGCGCAACCCGCGCCTGCGCTGGCCCGTGCCGGACGACCTGGAGGCGCGGCTGGGCGGACTGCCCCTCAAGGGGATCGCCCGGCGCGGCAAATACCTGCTGTTCGATTTTGGCGCAGCCACGCAGATCGTCCACCTGGGCATGTCGGGCAGCCTGCGCCTCGCCGCGCCCGACGAGCCGGCCGCCCTGCACGACCACGTCGACTGGCTGTTCGACGACGGCAGCACGCTGCGGCTGCGCGACCCGCGCCGCTTCGGCGCCGTGCTGTGGACCGAGGATCCGGCCCGGCATCCGCTGCTGGCCCACCTGGGGCCGGAGCCGCTGACGCCCGCCTTCGACGCCGCCTGGCTGCACGCGCAGTGCCGGCACCGCAACGCGGCGATCAAGCAGGTCATCATGGATGCGCAGGTAGTGGTCGGTGTCGGCAACATCTACGCCTCCGAGTCGTTGTTCCATGCCGGCATCCGCCCGGCGACCGCTGCGCGCCGCCTCAGCCGCCCGGCCTGCGAGCGGCTGGTCACGGCGATCAGGCAGGTGCTGACGGCCGCCATTGCCGCGGGCGGCAGTTCGCTGCGCGATTACGTCGCGAGCGACGGCGAACTGGGCTATTTCCAGTTGCAGACACGGGTGTACGATCGCGAGGGACTGCCTTGCAAGGCTTGCGGCACGCCGATCCGCCGCATCGTGCAGGGACAGCGCGCGAGCTTCTATTGCCCGGCCTGCCAGCGCTGAAGCCGGCTGCGCCGAATCAAGTTTGTCATTAACATGTCGTTAAATGACTGTGCCTTATCCCTGATCGGCCCCCATGAAACCCACGACCCTGGTTGACGAATTCGAGCACTACAGCACCTGGCGCGACGCCGTGTACGTGCGCGTCGAAGCGCTGCGCGACTGGCTCAACATGCAGGAATTGGGGGACGCCGAATCCGAGATGCGCTTGAACCAGCTGCTCGGCCGCCTGCAGGAAGACAAGCTGAACGTGGCCTTCGTCGCCGAGTTTTCACGCGGCAAGTCCGAACTCATCAACGCCATCTTTTTTTCGGATTACCGGCAGCGGGTGCTGCCATCGTCCGCCGGGCGCACCACGATGTGCCCCACCGAACTGTTTTTCGACCCGCTCCGCCGCCCCTCGCTGCGGCTGCTGCCCATCGACACCAAGACCCGCGAGGGCAGCATTGCCGACTTCAAGCGCGACGCCGACGCCTGGACCGAATTTCCCCTCAACCTCGATTCCGCGGAAGAAATGAGTGCGACGCTGATGCGGCTGGCCGATACGGTCGACGTCGATGCCGCCACTGCCGAAAACTTCGGCCTGATCAATCCCAGCGACGAGGAAACCGCGCGCAGCCTGGAACGCGACGGCAGCGTCGCAATCCCGCGCTGGCGCCATGCGCTGATCAACTTTCCCCATCCGCTGCTGAAGCAGGGGCTGGTCATCCTCGACACGCCCGGCCTCAACGCCATCGGCACCGAGCCCGAGCTGACGCTCAACATGCTGCCCAGCGCCCATGCGGTGCTGTTCCTGCTGGCCGCCGACACCGGCGTCACCCGCTCGGACATCGAGATCTGGCGCCAGTACATCGCGCCGGTGCAGGGTGCCAGCCGGGCACGGCTGGTGGTGCTGAACAAGATCGACGGCCTGTGGGACGAGCTCAAGACGCAGGCGCAGATCGATGCCGAAATCGCCAGGCAGGTCGCCGGCAGCGCCGCCCTGCTCGACCTGCCGCCGAGCCAGGTCTATCCCGTGTCGGCGCAGAAGGCGCTGGTCGCCAAGGTGAAGGGTGATGCCGCGCTGCTGGCGAAAAGCCGTCTGCCCGAGCTGGAAGTGGCGCTGACGCAGGAACTCATTCCCTGCAAGCAGGCGCTGGTCAGCGAATCGGCCCAGGCTTCGGTGGAAGACGTGGTGGTCAAGACCACCGAACTGCTGGAAACCCGGCTCGCCACGATCCAGGATCAGGTCGACGAACTGCAGAGCCTGCGCGGCAAGAACCGCGACGTCATCCAGCACATGATGGTCAAGGCCAACGAGGACAAGCAGCAGTTCGAGCGCGGCCTCGAGCAATTCAATGCCCTGCGCAATGTGTTCGCGACGCAAGTCGAGGCGTTGCGCCGGCGGCTGGGCATGGAGGCGCTGCGCAACGAGGTGCGCCACACCCGGCAGGCGATGGAAAAAAGCCATTTCAGCGCGGGGCTGCGCGAGGCGATGGGCCGTTTCTTCCGCCAGCTGGACGACAACCTGGATGCGTCGGCGGAGACCATCAAGGAAATCCGCGCCATGATGACGGCGATGTACCAGAAATTCAGCGACGAGCACGGCCTGGCGGCGGTCAACCCGCCGGATCACAGCCTGCGCAAATACCGCAAGGAAATGGCGCGTCTCGAACGCATTTTCGACGAACGCTTCAACACCGTGTTCAAGATGCTGACGGTGGGCCAGCACCAGCTGACCGCACGCTTCTTCGAGACGCTGGCGAGCAAGGTGGTCCAGGTGTTCGAGCTGGCCAACAGCGAAACCGAAGCCTGGCTGAAGGCCCTGATCGCGCCGATGGAAACCCAGGTGCGCGAACACAAGATCCAGCTCAAGCGCCGGCTGGAAAGCGTGAGCCGCATCCACGCCGCCACCGAGACGCTGGACGAGCGCATCGCCGAACTGGAAACCGCGATCGCCAGCGTGAGCGATCAGCTGGACAGCCTGGCCCGCATCAACCTGCGCATCGCCGACGCCCTGGCCGACGAGCTCAGCGGTTGTCCCCTGGCCAAAACGGCCTGAATCTACTTGCCCGCGGTCAGGCGCAGAAATTTCTCCTGCAGCTGTTCCTTCGTTTCCGGGTAATCCGGGTTTTTCGGGATGCAGTCGACCGGACACACTTCGACGCACTGCGGCGTATCGAAGTGACCGACGCACTCGGTGCACTTGTTCGGATCGATGATGTAGATCTCGTCGCCTTGCGAAATGGCGTCGTTCGGGCATTCAGGCAGGCAGACGTCGCAATTGATGCATTCGTCCGTGATCATCATTGACATGTCATTCTCCGGGTCATATCAGCTTTTGCTTATTTTCTCACTTAATCGTCGTGCCACCAATGGGTGGACGAAAGGCGTCACGTCGCCCCCCAGCTGCGCGATCTCGCGGATCATGCTGGCGGAAATGAACATGTACTGATCCGACGGCGTCAGGAAGAGGGTTTCGATATCGGGCTTGAGATTGCGGTTCATGCCCGCCAGCTGGAATTCGTATTCGAAATCGGACGCCGCGCGCAGCCCCCGCAGCACCGCGATCGCGCCCTGCTCGGCGACGAAGTCGATCAGCAGCCCGGAAAAGCCCTCCACCCGCACCTGCGGCACGTCGGCCAGCACGTCGCGCGCCATCGCCACCCGCTCCTCCAGGCTGAAGAAGGGCCGCTTGTTGCGCGCCTCGGCCACCGCCACCACGACATGATCGAACAGGCGCACCGCTCGCCGCACCAGATCCTCGTGGCCGCGCGTGATGGGGTCGAAGGTGCCCGGGTAGACGGCAGTCAGCATCGTTTATTCCTTTGTCAGCAGGGCGAAATGCGAACGCCCCGCGCGCCCGCTGCGGTGGATGATAAACCCCTCCGGCGCCTGCACCTCCGCGCCCTGCTCGACGTAGGCCTGGCCGCCGGGTTTGAGATGGCGCGCCAGATCGGCCAGCACTGTCCCGGCCAGCCCGCTGTCGAACGGCGGATCGACGAAAACCAGGTCGAACGTCTCCCGGTTGCCCGCCAGCCACGCCAGCGCATCGGTACGCAGGATGTCGACCTGGCTGGCCCCGAGCATCGCGCGGTTCTTCTCCAGCGCGCCGATGGCCTTCTGATCGCGCTCGATCATGACCACCCGCCCCGCCCCGCGCGAGGCCGCCTCGAAACCGAGTGCGCCGCTGCCGGCGAACAGGTCCAGACAGGCCCAGCCCGGGAGATCCTGCCCCAGCCAGTTGAACAGCGTCTCGCGCACCCGGTCGGGCGTCGGGCGCAAGCCTGCGCCGTCGGGAAAATCGAGCAGGCGGCGGCGGTAGTGCCCGCCGATGATGCGCACCCGGTTGGCTGCACCCCGCGCCCTGCCGGGCGCCCCGGAAGAGGGCGCCGCCCGTACCGCCTGTTTAGCGAGCACTGCCCACCACCACGGTCACCAGCCTGTCGGGGTCGATGTGACGCGCAAACGCCTGCTTCACGGCCGCCACGTCGACCGCATTGACCTTGTCGACCCAGGTGTCCAGATAATCCAGCGGCAGGTTGTAGAAACCGATCAGCGCCAGGTATTCGAGGATCTTCCGGTTGCTGTCGATGCGCAGCGGGAAGCCGCCGGTGAGGTTGGCCTTGGCCTGGGTCAGCTCGGCCTCGCTGGGGCCTTCGGCGATGAACTGCCGCAGCGTGGCCTGGGCCACCTTGAGCGCGTCGTCGGTCTGCTCGCGCTTGGTCTGCAGGCCGAGCTGGAACGGCCCGGCCTCCATCATCGGCAGAAAGTAGCTATAGGCACTGTAGGCATAACCGCGCTTGTCGCGTACCTCATGCATCAGCCGCGAATCGAAGCCGCCGCCGCCCAGCACGTAATTACCCACGAACAGCGGGAAGAAATCGGGATCGTTGCGCGCCACCCCCACGGCGCCCACCAGCACATGGCTTTGCGCGGAGGGAAACGCGATGCGCTGTTCGGTCGCCGCTGCCGGTGCGGGCTTCGGCAGCGCCGGCACGGCGGCTGCGCGCGACAAGCCACCCGCCAGACGCGCGGCGATGGCCTCGGCCTCGGCGCGCGAGATGTCTCCCATCAGCGAGATCACGGCATTGGGCGCGCTGTAGTGCGTGCGGTAGAACTGCTGTAGCCCCGCACGTGTCAGGCGCTCGATCGCGGCGGGTTCGCCCGCTTCATCGTGCGCATAGGGGTGCGTGCCATACAGGGCGCGATAGAACGCCTTGTCGGCGACGCTTCCGGGATCGGCCTCCGCCTCGTGGATGCCCGCGATGAGGCGCTGTTTTTCACGTGTGATCACGGCCGGCGGGAAATCGGGCTGTTGCAGCACGCGCGCCAGGATATCGAGCGCGGCGTTCTTCTCGGCCGCGGATGACAGGGTGCGCAAGCTCACGCCCGCCCGGTCGCGGTCGAACGTGCCCCCCATTTCCGCCCCCACGTCGGCAAGACGATGCGCGATCGCCGTATCGGAGAGACCGCCGGCGCCCTGGTCGAGCAGGATGTGGGTCAGCTGGGCCAGGCCCGCCTGGCCGGCTGGATCGCGGGCGCTGCCCGCTGGAAAATCCACCGAGATATCGAGGATGGGCAACTCGTGACTTTCGACGAAGATCACCCGCGCGCCCTGCGGCGTCTGCCAGTGCTGGAGGGTCAGCGCGGCCTGCGCCGACAGGGGCAGGTTCAGCAGCAGGGCGATGAAAAAGGACTTAATTGTCATGGCGGACTCCCGGCACCGCGGCGCGGTGCGTCTGGGGTTGCAGGGGTTGCGGGTCGAGCACGCCCACGCTCAACTGGTCGTCCTGCAGCCATTGCCTCGCGGCGGTCTGCACGTCCTGGGCGCTCACCGCGCGCAATTTGTCGACCCGATGTTCGAGCGCCGCAGGCGGCAGCCCCGCGGTCACGTATTCGCCCAATTGCATCGCCTGGTAGAACAGCGAATCGCGCTGGTACACGTCGGCTGCAATGACCTGCGCCTTGACCCGGGCCAGTTCTTTGTCGCTGATGCCATCACGCTGGAGCCGTTCGATCTGTTCGCGTATGGCCTTCTCGAGATCGCCCGCCGACTTGCCCGGCGCGGGCGTCGCGTCGATCATGAACATGCCCGGGCCACGCGACACGGCATCGTAGCCTGCACTCGTGCTCACGGCGATCTGCTGCGTCTTGACCAGCGCCTGCTGCAGCCGGGCCGAGTCATTGCCGGAAAGCACGCCCGCGAGGATCTGCAGCGCATAGGGCGTGGTGTCCTTCTGCCAGTCCCGCAGCACCGGCGCATGCCAGGCCATCAGCAGATAGGGCAGCTTCGCGGGCACCTTGACCACGATGCGCTTCTCGCCGATCTGCGCAGGTTCGTCCTGCGGCTTGCGATCCGGCAGCGCGCGCGCGGGAATCACGCCGAAATAGTGCCGGGCCATCGCGATGACGTCGTCCGCCTTCACGTCGCCGGCCACCACGAGCGTGGCGTTGTTGGGCACATACCAGCGCGCATACCAGTCACGCGCATCCTGGGCGGTCATATGCTTCAGGTCGTCCATCCAACCGATCACGGGGCGGCGATAGGGGCTTTCCTGATAGGCCGACGCCATCAACTGCTCGTAGACCACCGATTGCGGCTGGTCGTCGGTGCGCAAACGGCGTTCCTCCATCACCACCTGCATTTCCTTGGCGAACAGGTCGTCACGGATGACGAGATTGGCCATGCGATCGGACTCCAGCTGCATCGCAAGCGCCAGCCGGTCCTTCTGCATCTGCTGGAAGTACGCCGTGTGGTCGCGGTTGGTGAAGGCATTCTCGCGCCCGCCGGCCGCGGCGATGCGTTTGGAGAACTCGCCCGGCGGCACCGTCTTGGTCCCCTTGAACATCATGTGCTCGAGCACATGCGCAACCCCGGTCGTGCCGTTGAATTCGTCCATCGATCCGGCGCGGTACCATACCTGCGACACCATGACCGGCGCCCGATGATCCTCCTGCACGATCACGCGCAAGCCATTGTCCAGCGTGACATCCGTCACCGCCGCCTGCGCACTGCCCGCCACCAGCAGCGCCAGCAGCATTCCCCGCATGCCGAGCATGTTTTCACCTCGCATTGAATTAAGTCCGAATGATAAGCGGTACGCGAATGATAAGATTAGGCGTCCGTCAAACTGCAGTGCAGACCCCCTTTGTCCGTGTTTAGTTTCTTCAAGTCCAAGCCGCCTGCCGCCGAACCAGCCACGCCTGACGCGCAGCCCGCTCCCGCCGCGCCGCCGGCCGAATCGCGTCCAGGCTGGGCGCAACGGCTGAAGCGGGGTCTCGCCAAGACGCGTGACAAGCTGGGCGGCCAACTGGCCGGCCTGTTCGGCGTCGGCCGCAAGATCGATGCCGAGCTGTTCGAGGAACTCGAAACCATCCTGATCACGGCCGACGTCGGCGTCGATGCCACCCATGCGCTGCTCGATACCCTGCAGAAGAAAGTGCGGCGCGAAAACCTCACCGAGGCCAGCGCCCTGCAGGCCGCGCTGAAAGAGGCCCTGGTCGACCTGCTGACGCCGCTGCAGGCGCCGCTCGACGTCACCCCGCACAAACCCTTCATCCTCATGCTGGCGGGCGTCAACGGCGCCGGCAAGACCACCACCATCGGCAAACTCGCCAAGCTGTACCAGTCGCAGGGCCTGTCGGTGCTGCTGGCGGCGGGCGACACCTTCCGCGCGGCGGCGCGCGAACAGCTGCAGGTCTGGGGCGAACGCAACAACGTGACGGTGGTGAGCCAGGAAAAGGGCGACTCCGCCGCGGTGATCTACGACGCCATCCAGGCGGCGCGCGCACGCAACATCGACGTCGTGCTGGCCGACACCGCCGGCCGCCTGCCGACGCAGTTGCACCTGATGGAAGAGATCAGGAAGGTCAAGCGGGTGATCGAGAAAGCCATTCCCGGCGCGCCGCACGAAGTGCTGCTGGTGCTCGACGCCAACACGGGCCAGAACGCCGTCACCCAGGTCAAGGCCTTCGACGATGCCCTCGGCGTGACGGGGCTGGCGCTGACCAAACTCGACGGTACCGCCAAAGGTGGCGCCATCGCCGCCATTGCCCACGCCTGTTCGGCACGGTCGCGGCCGATCCCGGTGCGCTACATCGGCGTCGGCGAGACCGTGGACGACCTGCGCCCCTTCGACGCACGCGAATTCGTCGAGGCCGTGTTCAGCGCATGATCAGCTTCAGCCAGGTTACCAAGCGCTATCCCGGCGGGCACGAAGCCCTCTCCGGCGTCAGCCTC